>JAJPYT010000012.1 GCA_021204845.1 Prevotellaceae bacterium
TTGCAGAGCCTCGTCGAGCATCTCCACCACATCGTGCGCCAGGTGCTCCTGCATCTGGAGACGGGCGGCACAATAAGCCACCACACGCGCCACCTTGCTGATGCCCAAAATAAGCCCGTCAGCCGAGGGCAGATAGGCGAAATAGTAGCTGCCGAAGAAAGGCAGGATATGATGCTCGCACATGCTGAAGAACTCGCCCGTGTCGAACACCATCTGCTCTGCGTGGGTAGTGTTTTGGAATGTGGTCACATGGGGTTTTCTCTCAGGGTCGTAGCCGCGGAAAATCTCCTTCCACATACGCACGATGCGGTCGGGGGTGTCGCGCAGGCCCTCGCGGTCGGGGTCTTCGCCTATGGCTGAAATCAAGTATCTCAACGCACGTTTAACATCTTGTGCGTCTGGAGTGACAGTTTCCATATCGGATGTTTTAAAACGTAATCTAAAGTTTTTTCTATAATCTCTTTGTTGCGCGCGGCATCGCCACTATCCAAAGGCTGCAGCGAGTGCACTGCAGCTTTCACAGAAGCGTAAGGGCTGACGTTTTGCCCCCAATACACCACTTTCAGCTCGTCTATCCGCCTGAGGTGAGGAGTGTCCTCCCCCTTTGGCGAGCAGGTTATCCAGTCGACCTCCGCCCCCTCGGGCAAAGGGAGCGTTCCGTTCGTCTCCAGATGGATGGAGAAACCAGCCTCGCGCAACGCCTTGGTAAGGCTGGCGGTTAGCTGCAACATGGGTTCTCCGCCTGTTATCACTATGTTGCGCGCCTCATGTTTTGCCGCCTCGGCCACAATCTCCTCCTCGCTCATTTCAGTGAAACGGCTGTGGGAGGTGTCGCAGAAGGGGCAGCTTAAATTGCAGCCCGCCAGACGCAGGAAAACAGCTGGCAAACCCATGTATGCTCCCTCGCCCTGAATGGAATAGAAGATTTCGTTCACTCTCATGCGGAAAACAGGCGTACTATCTTTTGTCTTAGTCTTTCTCGTAAACAGCCACGTTGTTCTCGCTTTCCTTCACTTCCACCTTGTAGCAGGTGGGCACCTGGTCGCAAACCCAGCGGGCTATGTTCTCAGCCGTGGGATTGAAGGGCAGCAAATCGTTGAAGTTGCCGTGGTCCAGATAGCCGAGAATGCGCTCCTTAGCCTCGGAAAAGTCAAACACCATGCCGTTGGCGTTTAGCTCTTTCGCCTTGCAATGCAAGGTTATCACCCAGTTGTGCCCATGCAGCTTGGAGCATTTGCTGGGATAAGAAAGAGACAGTTGGTGACTGCCAGCTATCTCCATTCGTTTAGATATATAGTACATGTCTTCAAAGTTTTTTAAATAGGGTTGTCTTCTACCTATGTCACATCAAGCCTGCTTGCGAGTGCAAAGTTAGTGCAAGTGAGTGCAAAAAACAAGAGCTTGCTTTTGTTTTTTTGCCGAGCGCAGCCTAACTTCACCGAAGGTAGCGTTAGTGCCGGGTGAGCGCAATAAACAAATGTAAGCCGCTTTTTCTTAGGATGTAATACCAGGAGAAAGGGAGCGGCTTACTGTCTTTTGCGTTTGCCAGCCGCGGCTTACTTTGCCTTGGCTTGGACCTTATCGTACTTTTCCCAGAGTTTTTTCTTGGCGCACATGTCTTTTTGCGCCTGAGTGCTTGCCTGTGCGGCTGCCTCCGCTGCAGCCTCATCCTCCGGACTTGCGTATGCGTGGCGGTAACCTTGCACCTTGTTCCACTCGCCGCGGGTGAAATCGGGGAAAGCGACCGATGCGCTGTTGTTGTCCATCGAGATAGCACCCAGCTCCCCAAGGCAGCACCACTCCGCAAGGTCGTAAACGTCCATATCGAGAGGCAAGCCGTTTTGCAGGCAATAAACCAGTCGGCTGTCCATTATGAAGTCCATGCCTCCATGCCCCATCTCACGACCCAGCTCGCCATATTTCGCCAATATGGGGTGGTAATACTTCTTCACCAGAGCCTCCTGCTGCTCGCGGCTGATGAAGCCATGAGCCTGCAAATTATCAACTTGCGGGGCTTCCGTTCCCTTCAGCGCATCGCCTTCGAGAGCGAAATGCTCCTCGGGATATTTAGTGGCGTAGCCTTTTGTGCCAATGAGTTTAAATAGGCGGTTGTAAGGCTGGGGAGTCATCACGTTGTGCTGAATCTCCACCACTTTGCCGTTTGCCGTGCGCATCAGCGTTGTGGTGTGGTCACCGTTGCGGAAGTCTGTGCACTCCTGTCCTGTTTTTTCCTCCACATATTCCTTGCCGTGCACACTCTTTGTGTCCATCGCCACGAGGGTGGTAAAGCGGTCTCCGCGGTGGATATCCATGCATTGCGCTACGGGACCCAGCCCGTGAGTGGCATACAAGTCGCCACGGTTCTCGCGGTTATATTTCATGCGCCAGCCCAAGCCCTCGGGGTCAGAGCCGCTTGGGTTCTTCCAGTAGTAGTCCCAAAAATCGTCAAGATTATGGATGTATGCGCCCTCGGCACGCAGAATCTCGCCAAACACGCCATGCTGCGCCATGTTCAGGGCGTTCATCTCGTAGTAGTCGTAGCAGCAATTCTCCAATATCATGCAATGCTTACGTGTTGTCTCAGAGAGGTTTATCAGTTCCCAGCACTGTTCCAGATTCATGGCGGAGGGCACCTCTATGGCAGCGTTCTTGCCGTTGAGCATAGCGCATTTCGCCACAGGAAAGTGGTGGTCCCAGTCGGTGGCTATGTAGACAAGGTCAATGTCGGGGCGCTGGCACAACTCCTCATAGCCCTTCTCTCCCGAATAGACCACGGCAGGCGGCAAGCCTTGCGCTCTTAGGAACTTCTGGCAACTGTCAGCCCTCGCCTCCTCATAGTCGCACAAAGCCACTATTTGCACGCCGGGGATGTGCGTGAAGCGAAGCACCGCGCCAGGTCCTCGCATGCCCAAGCCCACAAAGCCCACACGCACGGTAGCCATCTTGGGCACCGTCAAGCCTATGGCGCTTTCCTGCCCCTCGGGGCGCTCAGGAGTGTCAATTACTATGGTACCCTTCTCAAAGTGATACTTCGTGCCGGGCGACAGGCTCTGCGCCCCTGCCTGAAGGCAGAGAGCAAGAGCGACAATTGAAGAAAAAAGTTTCAGTTTCATCTTGTTGTTGTTAAATAATTAAAAGATTAATATTCCACAGTCAAAGGCTGGCTGATGTTGCGCGCGTAACCTTGCAGCAGAGCCTCCCACACCGCCATAGATGGCACATCGTAGCGGCTCCATGCCGTGCCCACGTAGTAGATGAAGGGAGTGCCGCTCGAGTAAGTGGTTTGCCCTATCACGTGCTTTGCGTTGCCGCTCTCAAGCAGTTTCAGCGACTTCATCTTTCCAGGATACAGACAAGCTATGTATAGCTCACCGTTCTGCCCTTGTGGTGTGTCCAAGGCATCGGCGTATGCAATATAGCCTACATTCTTGTTAATCACATAGTTGGGGTTCGTGTCGTGAATCACTATACCAGAGCATACAGGGCTGCCGTCTGCCACTCCCTCGTAAGAGACTTCGCAGCGCGCCAGGTGTGTGCCGCGGTCGAGGCTGATGGTGCGTGTCTCCCTCACTCCGTCCTGCTCATACATTATCTCTTTCACAGTGAAACGCAGCGGTCCGTTATCCAAAATGGGAGCTTCCTCGTACACATCGGGCAGCACCAAAGCCCCGTCTTTCATCAACGCGGGAGCTCCAGCCCCGAGGGTCTCTCCCACAGAATAAGCGTCCATTCCCTGCCCACGGTTGCGGTGGTAAGTGAATTTGTCGCGGTGCAGCTGCGCCCATTCGCCTCCTCGTCCTGCCTTTTTCAGCCGCTCGTTTATTCCGTAGCTGGTCAGCTCGTTGTGGTATAGCTGGTCAAGTATAGGGTAAGTCACGTTTTTTGTGAACGAGTCGAAGCCGTTAACTCCCTTGTTATGCATTTTCGGGCCGTAGAGCCGCCATGCGTTCTTGTCGTTCTCAAAGCCCAAATCGTCCTCTCGGTTGGGATAAAGGCGGCCATTAGCGTCGAGCCTGTAATCCTTCGGCTGTCCGTATTTTATGGTGAACTCACTGCTTGTCTGCGGCCTCACGAACACCTGCACGAGCAATTTCCCGTCGTGCGTGAGCTGATACGGCACCTCCACGCCATCGCCGTCCAGCACCACTATCTGCCTGCCTCCGCCTATGCCAAGAGCGCTGAACACCTTATCCGCGTCCAGTTCCACCACGTCGTTTCTGTTGTCTGTCGTGGGGTTTGTCACTTTCACTTTTGTGGAGGCTTCCCTGCGGTCAAGATATCTCACTCTCTCGCACGCGGCCAAGAGCCAAGCTCCCGTGCCGAAGGGCGCCACAGAATGTGCGTCTACTATGCGTGTAGGGTCGGGTTTTTCGCCTATTGGCTGCACGTAACCTATTGTCCCGTCATCTTGTAAGGCGGTGTTGTATAGGTAGTTCCAGGCTTTTTCTATCACCTCTCCGTATTTTTCCTTGTCAAGATAGCCGTGGTTAACGCCCCACTCCAGCCCATAGCAGAAGAAAGCCGTGCCGCTGGTCTCCGGACCTGGCGCGTCGTCTTCGCAAAGCATGGAGCGGCTCCAGTATCCGTCTTCCTGCTGGCAACTTGCCACGCCCTCCGCCAGTTGGGTGAAGCGTGTCACGAAAATGTCGCGGTTTTTATAGTCCTCGGGCATATCGGCAAGCACTTTTGCCAGCCCCGCCAGCACCCATCCGTCGCCCCTTGCCCAGAAGCTCTTCCCTCCCGCGCAGGCGGTGGTCACCTTGGGCCAGATGTATTTTCCGTCGCGGTAGTAGAGCCTGGCCTCAGCGTCCCACATCAGCGAGTCGCTCCAGAGGAAATTCTCATGCAACTTGTCCAAGTACATGGAATCGCCCGTAAGCTGGAACATCTTGGTCATCACGGGCATAACCATATAGAGAGCGTCTGCCCACCACCAGAATTTATTGTCGTCGATGTGGCATTCGTATGTCATCACCTCCTTTGCTCTGGCAACCTTAAATTCCTCTGGCACAAGGTTATACATGTCAATATACGTCTGGAAGCAAATCTGCCAGTCGCCGAATAGCACGAAGTCGTCGCCCTCCCCGTAAGTCTTGTATTTCCATTCGCGCTTGTCGTTGCTCGTCGCCCCGCACCAGTTGCTGTTGCGGCACCAGCGGTCGCTGTACTGGTAATAATCCGCCTTGCCCGTCAGGCGGTAAGCCTCCATGTTGCCGGTGAAATAGGCTGCGTTGTCCCAGAAAGCCCTGCAATAGGGAGAGTTCTGCGCCTGCCACGTGTCGTTTACCTTCTCTATGGCGGCAAGTGTCTCCCTTGCCGTTTGCGCCCCGGCCGCGAGGCAGAAGGCGGCGCCCATGGCGATGAAAGTGTGTCTGATGGTATTCATGCTGTCCGAAAGTGTGTGTATTTGGTTTAACTCCCAGGCAAAGATAATGCAAGGCAGGGCAAAAAACAAGAGACAGCCCATGTTTTTTTATCCCGCGTGGCAGAAACTTGGCGCCAATGCGGTCGGAAATGACACCCGCCTCCTCTCCCGCCAGAGGGGAGAGCGAGCGCCTCCGAACCCTCCTTTAAGCTGGGGGAGCAGGAGCTCCTCCACTCCGAATAAACTTGAGAGAGAGAAAAACACCACCTCAAGGTCCCCCTCCCCACGATTGTGTTTCTGGATGTCGTGGGTTCGAATCCCACCAGCCACCCTTCCTACTGACGGCACCGTGATGGAAGTGCCCATGAAGTGAACCAAAGAAGCAGTAACCGAAAGTTATAAAGCTTTTATTATTTTGCATATTTTTGTATTTATTATGCCGCTCCAGTCCGTGAGGATAGGGACGGTTTTTTTATGTTAGCAGCAAGGCAGAAACGTGAGCTAACGACTTATGTCGTCCCCCAAAATGACAATATGTCATTCAAGGTAATGGTATAGCGTCGTCTCCAGGACTCACGCTTGCGGAAAAGAGAGCCTACAGGTGAAAGCAAGCTATACTTTCGCTTGCGGTAAGCCGAATTTTCATTAACTTTGCGATGTCTATACACAGGGAAAAGCAACTATGAGCGATAAGAGCAACAATCAAGGCAGGGCATACGAATACATCTGTTTGCTGAAACTGTATGAGGCAATTAAGATGAAAAGGAAAGCCAGCATCTTGCTCAATAGTAGTTATAAGGCTGCCGAGAGAGCATGGAATTCCATTGGCGAGGAGAACAAGCGGAATTATACTCTCAGCGCTAAATCTGTGATAGATACTTTATTCGCCTTAGAGCCAAGAATGATTGAGGATACACCTATGGAGCTGCACCTTTACATACAAGATGACAAAAGAGGTGAAATCGCCGACGCAAGAGATTTGATAGTTAAGCGTGAGGATATCGTATGGGAAATAGGGCTAAGCATCAAGCACAATCACATGGCGGTCAAGCACAGCCGTCTTAGCTCCCTGATAGATTTTGGCGAGAGATGGTATGGTGTCTCATGCTCAAAAGAATATTGGGAAGACGTGAAACCCGTTTTTGACAAGCTTCAAAGATATAAGACAGAGGGCTTGAGCTTCAACGACCTCGATTCGAAAGAGGACGAGATTTATGTTCCTTTGTTGGAAGCGTTCATAAAAGAGGTGCGGAAACAGATTGCCGCCAATACATCCATCCCCCGTAAAATGGTTGAATACTTGCTGAGTAAATATGATTTCTATAAAATTATCAGTGTCGACCACCTGCAACTTACTACGGTGCAATCGTTCAACATGTACGGCACTTTGAATCTTCGCAGTAAGAAAGAAAAGCCACATCTTACCGTGTCGCCTATGAAATTGCCCACGCGTCTGCTTTACATGGACTTGAAGCAGGACAGTAAAACTACCGTGATTATGTGTTTCGATGAAGGATGGCAGTTCTCTTTCAGAATACACAATGCGAAAGGTCTTATAGAACCCTCGCTGAAATTTGACATACAATTAGTCGGAATCCCGTCGATAGTAAGCATGGCGTTTAATTGTGAATGGGCAGATGGCAAGCAGGGAGCTTAAATTGATAAGTTTGTTCTCTGGCGCCGGGGGCTTGGACAAAGGATTCCACAACGCCGGATTCAAGACAGTGACGGCAAACGAGTTCGACTGTAAGATATGTCCTACTTTCAGGGCTAATTTCCCTGACGTGGAACTGATTGAGGGCGATATACGACAAATCCCGTCTTCGCGTTTCCCCGATGGCGTGGACGGAATCATAGGAGGACCACCGTGCCAGTCGTGGAGCGAGGCAGGAAATCTGTTGGGAATAGAAGACGCAAGGGGACAACTGTTCTACGAATATATCCGTATACTGCGCGACAAGCACCCTCTCTTCTTTGTGGCAGAGAACGTTTCTGGCATGCTCGCAAAGAGAAACTCCACGGCAGTCACTAATTTTTTGAGACTCTTTAGCGAGGCGGGATATGATGTAAGCCTTAAAATGCTAAATGCCAATGATTATGATGTGCCAGAAGACAGAGACCGCGTTTTCTATGTCGGATTCAGAAAAGACTTGCATATCAATGATTTCAAATATCCGATGAAATCGCACCACAAGCCTACCTTGCGTGAGGCAATCTGGGATTTACAAGCGACAGCTATACCCGCCAGGGATAAAAACCATACCAACGGAGACCTCTGCGCTGTCCCGAATAATGAATACTTCGTGGGGGCTTTTTCTCCTATTTTTATGTCAAGGAACAGAGTAAGGTCGTGGGATGAGCCAGGGTTTACAGTTCAGGCAAGCGGCAGACAATGCCAATTACATCCTCAGGCGCCGAAAATGGAAAAGATAGGAAAAAATCTGCAAAAGTTTCAAGAAGACTCTTTGCATCTCTACCGCCGCATGACTGTCAGGGAAGTAGCACGGATACAAACGTTTCCCGACGATTTCAAGTTCATCTATGAGGACGTGAACATGGGCTACAAAATGATAGGTAATGCTGTACCTGTGAATTTGGCTTACCATGTGGCAATGAGTATACGGCAAACCCTCGAAAAACATGGACTCGTTCCCGCTGAAATCCTGGCGGAGTGAGTGGCGGTTAACTGTTAAGGGTAAACCAGGAAACCAAAATCCAGCAGCCTAAGCGTTTGACCTATTAAAATAAAAGATGTACCTCCAGCTGGGTGCGACCAGACAGGGACATCTCTCTTAAAACCAGGCGGGCTTATTAGATGGGGGCTGTAGCTGCAGGTGGTTAGAGCGTCAGACCAGTGATTCTGGATGTCGTGGGTTCGAATTCCACCAGCCACCCTTCCTACTGACGGCATGTGAAGGAAGTGCCCATGAAGTGAACCAAAGAAAAAGAAGCAGTAACCGAAAGTTATAAAGTTTTTTATTTTTTCATATTTTTGCATTTATTATGCCGCTCCAGTCCGTGAGGATAGGGACGGTTTTTATGTAAGCAGGGCAGCAACGAGAGCTATTGGCGAAGCTCACTTTCATGAATAATAAAAGAAGAGGGAGCGAATAAGTTCGCGCTCCCTCTACCATCAGAATCTCTTAAATCTTATATCATTACTTTATCAACACTTTCCGCACATTTACTGTTCCGTCAGCCATAGTGGTCTTTACTATGTTAATGCACTTTGCCAGGCTGCTGAGCCGCTTGCCGTCTATGCTATATATGACTGTGGCGGCTGATGTGTCGTTTGCCACATCTGAATCTGGCAGAGAATCTATGCCCGTAGGCATCTCTGTGCCGAGATAGAGCAGCTGGAACTCATTCCATATTGTCCAGTCATCGAACAGGTGCTCTGCCTTACGTAGCTGAATTGTGAGGGTACCATTCGCCACATGCACATCCACCTCGTTCCAATAACGGTCGGGGAAGATCTCGGTGTAAGCGGCGAACGACTCCATGGAATTAGGAATATAAACAGTGGACCCGTTATATGTGACGCTCGTTTCGCCCCCTGCGCCTGTTGCCTCGCTATTTCCGCCAGAAACGACATTGCAGATCGGGACTGTTACTGTGTTAGCCGCAAACATTACGTATTGTCCATAGTCTGGGTCAGACTCCAAAGAAGAGGCATTAATGTCGTTTGTGCCGGCACGATACAAAGCCTGAACTCGCACGCGGTAGTAGCCCTCTGCCAAGCCTTTTATGGTCTGAGACACAGTGAAAGCGTCGTTATTGTAACACTCATAGGCATTGTATTCTCCCGACTGGGTGCCACCGCTAATTGTGATGTCCCAGAATTGACTGGTGGAACCTCCGGAAATACCCTCAAAGTCTGCGTTGAGAATAGCCGCTGATATGTCACCCGGCTCGTCGATTGTGGCATCTAAATGGTCATACTGCACGTAAGATGTCCAACCGGTAATAAGATCCTCTATCCACTTCTGCATCTGCTCGTTGCTCACAAACACCTCATCCAGAACCGCCTCACTGAGGTCATCCATCATGCCAACAAATGAATCATCGCTACTTATAACATTGTACATCAGCGCGTCATAAGCCTCATATTTCTCCATTAAGATAGAGATTAGACTAAGACTTTCATTTGCATAGTCAATTGCCGCTTGAACCTCATCTATGGCTTGGCGTATCTCCTCTTCTGGTGTGTTTGGCAAGACTTCGCTAGCCGAGGAAAGCGCGGCATTGAACTTCTCGTCAGCCACTTCCACAAGCGGACCGACCTCATCTTGCAACTCTTCTGCCTCAGCCATCAACTCCTGAAGATTATCGTAAACAATTGACGAACTTGTGCCGCAATAATAAAGCCTGAACTGGGTCCAGATGCTCCACGCGTCACCGCTTACTGGTCCGTCGTTGCGGATTCCGAATGTAAGGTCTCCGTCTTCCATCAGGTAACCACTAATTTCGCAGTCGTAAGTGTCATTCAGATTAAAGGCATACTCCGCGGCTTGCATGGAGTTAGGCACCCACACGCCTGGATTGGAACTCAATTCGGCATAGCCTGAATAGGGAGCCTCGTCAGCCACTATCGCACCAGCCGCCTGATTGACAACGGGTGAGGTGCTCGACGCCAAAACCAAATAAGCCATCACCTCGCCAGTTCCATTGATATAATCGGTGTAACAAGTCTGATTGTCCGCCGTGCGGTAGAGGGCTTTGGCCGTCATTGTGTATGAGCCTGCAAGCATATTGTTCAGGGTCTGCAAACAAGAGAAAGTAGTATTCCACACCTCAGCCGTATGATATGTAACGTTATAACTGCCCGAAGTGACAATCGTCCAACCTTCTGAATCACTGTTGTCAGCGTAATCCATGTTAGTGCCCAAGATAGTAATGTCCAAGGGCTTGTCTGCTGTGGCGGTCGGCATAGCCTCTGTAACCAGTGCCACAAGTAGTTCTTTATATCCGTCTATGTAAGTCCGTATCTCTTCGGCACTTAAGTCGCAGTCGCTGTAATGCCCGCTCACCTCGTCGTAGAGGTCAGATAACGTGTCGGATATGTCGGTATAGCCAGATTCGTCGTATATAGCCATGTCGCTGGCCATGGTCTCAATGTATGAAGCAAAACTGGTGTACGCCTCAATGTCAGTTTTCACTGTTTCCAACACGGCTTGGAGCGAATCGTTACCCGCTATCAGCTCATCGTCTGTCGCTGTCCCGTCAAGCAGATTCTCGGCTGTCTCAATGGCAGATTCAAGTTTCTCCAGCATAGCCGAGCTATAGTGGTAAGTTCCTGTATCAGTATAGTCCGCAGCCTCTTCCACGCTGTTTTGCAATATTGTATAATACGCGCTTTCCTCAAACTCTCCGTAATACATTAGCTCAAAGTTATCAGCTGCTATCCAGTTGGCGTCTGTATAAACCGTGCGCAACCCCAAGGTCACATCGCCGCCTGTGCTTAAGAATGTCAGTTCTATGTGCTCAGGCACACCGTCGCCAGTGGAGATGGATTCATAATTATCTATATCTCCGCCAGTGGCAAACAGCTGAACGCCCGATACCGTAAGTCCCGTATTGTCTTGTTGCACTGCTATAACATCCGCAGCCAGCTTATATTGCCCCTCTGGTAGCCCCGTCAGAGTTTGGCTCAACTCGGCATCACCTATGTTACGGGTAACGGATGTGTTCTCCCCATATCGCTGTCCAGCCGACCAAGCCTGTATGAAACCACTGATAAAGGGATTCATCTCTTTTTCCTCGTGATTGGTATAAACGTACGAAGTGTTAACGTAACTGTCGCTTTGGTAACCAACGTCAGTGGCGGTGACACCACTGACAAAAGTACAAGTCCAGCCAGTGATGTCCCCAGTCGAGAAGTCGTTGTTTACAATCAGGGAGGTCACGTCCACGGGATGCGTCTTGCTGGCTCCTTGTGTCAAAACGTCAGTTATAGCTTGATTCAAAGCTGCCGTAGCGGCCTCTATCTGTTCCAAAGTTGAGCTATTGTTATTATATATGCTGGAGGCTGAACTTACTGCACCTGCATCCACATTGTCATATTCTTGGCTTTCTTCCAAGGTCTCATACAGTATCACTCTGGCGCTATATTCCGTCATGTCTATCAGTTCCCAATCACAGCAGAAATTCGACTCGTCTGGGTCAAGGAAAGGGAAAACAGCCTGAGTATATATCTCGTCGTCAGATATCCATCCCCAATAGCCAGAATATCCCGTTCCGTCACCATAGGTGTCGTCTGTGCTTGCCACTTTTATGCGGTATGTTGTGGTGGAGCCGTCTTTCAGAGAGATATCGAAGTGATTATGTCCCTGTACTCCCATGTCAACATGCATCTCTCCGAAGCCCTCATGGCCTTCAAGAGAGCCGCCTCCAGAAATAAATGTGTACTTGCCTGAGGCGGCATTCACAAAAGTCCACCCTGTGCCATAGTCGTCGGTAGTGTCATCAATAATGTACGTGATTAGGTCCTCACTGTCACGCTCCACCAGAGTCGTGGCTGTGGTCCACAGGAAGTACGCGGTGCCTGAACCCACATACTGGTTAGCTTCAACGTTCCTCACTTGATACTTGTGACCAGCTACCAGCGTGGAGGCTGCTGTAGGCAGCTCTGGCTCACTCCACTGGGCATAGGTTGCCATGCCCAGAAGAAATGCTACAAGAAATGAAAATGTTCTCTTTGTCATGATAATATAAATATTAAAAACTTCGTTTCACCCCAAAGATAATGTTTTTTGTCATATAATATTATCGGGCGGGGGGGGGAGCTGCCCTATACTTAATATTATTTTATCATTTGGCAGACCCAGCCTTGAAAGGCCGGCCAATAAAAAAACC
>JAJPYT010000083.1 GCA_021204845.1 Prevotellaceae bacterium
CGGATGAGGCACGCAGTGCCGATGAGTGCCAGAGGTACTCAAGATATTAAGCTCGTGTGTGTTAGCAGATATGTTGAGTACCTCCGGCACTCATTCCCTACTCGTTCCTTTACCGAGGGCCGTGAAGGCCCTCGGCTACCCTTGTGGAGTGGCTCTGCCACTCGGACCGCTTGCTTCCTGCGGCAGATATGTTGAGTACCTCTGGCACTCACTCGTTCCTTTACCGAGGGCCGTGAAGGCCCTCGGCTACCCGTGTGGAGTGGCTCTGCCACTCGGACTGCTTGCTTCCTGTGGCAGATATGTTGAGTACCTCTGGCACTCACCTATCTCGTGCGCCTAATCCGAGGGTCTAAAGACCCCCAGCTACGCTTGTGGAGTGGCTCCGCCACTCGGACCGCTTGCGAACGGCAAAGCCCTCATCGAAGATAAACTCTATGTGTTCATTTTGACACATCCCTGGACCGCTTGCGGATTTATATTTTGACACGTGCTGTTTGTGGATTTCCCTTTTTGATACCCTCCCTATAATACAACATGAGAGAATAATAACGAAGCCACACAGACAATATGTGTGGCTTCTTTCTTGCTTTTATAGTGTTGGTAACGAGACTACAATCGTCACCGGCACTCTTGATTTTCGCAAAGGTAGCGGTTTTTTTCTAATCCTACAACAAAAATCAAGTGAAAATGTTCTTTCTTAGATGTTCCAATGCTTAAAGCCACTTTCTTTTTGTAAGACCGATCTGACTTTTGGCGAAACTCCATATTTTCTGAGCAGGGCTATTATTTCTTCCTCCATGTCATGTTGTCGGTTCTTTGATATGGTTCCCAGAAGATATAGCACTACCTGAATAGCACCATTCAGGTTTTGGTTATTCCCATAAGGAATATGACAATCTGGTCCCTTCCTAATAGAACTCTTAGGTTTGAAATCAAAAATCACATTACCATGCGCGCAACAATTACGTATATCTTTCACCACATTAATATAATTCTGAAAAACTTCGATATATTTTACCCCCATCCTCTGAGCGATCATAGTTTTCAAAGACAAATTCAACAATGCTTTATACATTACGATTGTTGAGCCTAAAGTCATATATTCTATGGTTTTCCATACAGGAGCATATTTGTCTTGGGGATGGTGTTTATGATGCAATGCAATAGGTCTGTTGGATTTAAGCTCTATTGTATACACTTTGGAGTCGAAATCTTGTGCAAAGTCGGAATTAACCACATTAGTATCGACAAACCATGTGGAGGTGTCAGGATAAGCATTGGAGACATAATATGTTAGCAGTGTTTTGAACTTAATCTCAATTCTACTAATATATTTTAGCAACAGACTACGCAGATTGAAATCGAAATAGTACAATTTTACTGCGTCATCTATTCTCGTATCAGCACTAAACACATGGGTTCTCTCTTCATATCGAGGATAAGATTTCTCAAATGGGAACCAATAGTAACCAAGTCTATAGTATCCTATATCAAGGAGTATCTCTTTAGCTTTTGCTTCATCCCCAATAACCATTCCTCGCTCCCGTAAAAGGGTAATCTGTTCCTCAATTTTTAAAGCTCGATTCGCCATAATGTTACAAAGGTAATATAAAAGGCGATAACATAAGAGGAACCCTAATAAATAAAAAGTTATATACTGATCTGAACCGTGCCGCAAGAGAGAGGGGCATGCACACTCTTCCGAGCGTCAAGCGGGGTCAGCAAAGCTAACGTGGACCGCTTGCTTCCTGCGGCAGATATGTTGAGTACCTCTGGCACTCACTCGTTCCTTTACCGAGGGCCGTGAAGGTCCTCGGCTACCCGTGTGGAGTGGCTCCGCCACTCGGACCGCTTGCGTTCTATGGCGATTCCCCATTTTGACACACCCTCGGACCGCTTGCGTCTTGTGGCAGATACGTGGTGTGGCTATGGTCGAGTACTCATTGTCGGTTGGGGGAGGGTATATATGGGGCGCCCCAGGGAATAACAATGTATCTCCCGGGGCGCGTGACAGATAGTATGAAAAAGAGTGTTATTTGGTGTCTTGCGGAGACTACTCCTTGTTCGATACCGAGGTCATCCTCACGCAGCGGACGGGACCACATACCGATTTCACGTAGTAGCGGAGGTTCACCTCGAAGATGCGGAACCAGTCGGCATCGTTGTGGAGATGGAGAATGTTTACCCTGTCGCTGACATCGGCGGTGGCATTGTGGTAGTTACCACAGGTACCCACGCGGTAGGCGCAACCGTCTGCCACGCGCGTGCCCTGGCAGGGGAAGAAGGAGGTGACCTTAGCGTCATCCCTCCAGCCGTCCATATACATGTAGAAGCCGTGCTTGGTATATTGCTGATAGTTAACGTCGCTCATGGTGGCGGGGTTCAGACCCGTGCGGGTGAAGCCAAGCCACAGGTCTGGCGGTGAGACCCTCCAGCCGTATGGGCAGGGGTCGAAGATGGACTTCTCGTCGCCGTAGTCGTCGTAGATATGCACCTTGTGCCCCTGCGAGTCCTCGTAGCCTGTGTAGAACATCTTGGTGACACCGTCCTTCTCAGGGTCAAGGCCACCCCAGAGGCGGTTGAAATGGTCGCCCTCGCTGTCGAGCAGCCAGTTGCCGTCCTGCGGGTCCACATAGTTGCTGAGCGTGGCGGTGTAGCTTTCGGTGAGCTGGCCCGGCTTCTTGGTGCCGCAGATGAAGACGGTGGGGTGCTTTATGCTGTATCCCACATAGTCCTCGAAGGCGCTCCCTATCTCGGAGAGGCGGTTGTTGCCCGCCAGCGAGTGGAAGAGGTCGCTTGTGGTTTGCGCCTTCTCGGTTATGCCCACTGCCGTATGCCCGTCGTTGCCGTAATAGTTGCCCACCGTGCTTGAGTTGTAGACCGTGGGGCCCGACGCTATCTTAGTGACGGCGGGGAAGGGGTCCTTCCGCCCCCACTGGTATAGGGTGCCGAAGGTCTCCGACCCGTCGCTGGAGGTGGGGGTGTTGGCAAGAGCGCCGAGGTTGCAGTTCATCACGGTGTAGCCCGCTATGCGGTCGTCGCTGAAGTTAATGGCATTGCTATCCCAGGTGTAGGTGTAGTATAGCACGCCGTTGCCCTCGTTGCCGGGGTCATCCTCCTGCGTCCGTGACCACACGTGCCACGACCAGATTATCTCCCCCTGGCTGTTGTAGGCAGCCACCACGGCGTTGCCCACCTCCCCGTCGGGAATGGTGACGTATATCTTCCTGCTGTACTCCTGTAGTTCCCTCTCCCTGTCGGTGGCTGCGTCAGGCGCATCGTCTATCCACACGAGCGAGTCCCGCGTGTTGTCGCCTATGTAGCCTCCGCTCCCTGCCTTGCTCTTGCTCTGCCAGAGTATGTCCACACGGTCTATTCTCCTGGTGGTGTCCGCCTCCTCGCCGTAGCGATAGTCCAGATAGTCTATGAACTGGTAGCCCCCTCCCTGCTCAGGTCGGTAATAGGGATAGAAAGAGGTGGTCTGTCCGCTAAGGCAGACGATGCAGTTGGCGGACGGCACCATAACGTCGTCCTTGTCAAGGTCGCGTATGTTCATGGTGACATAGTAGACACTGTTGCGCCTCACGTTGAAGTCGGTGGTCTCGTCGCCCCCGGGGAAGGCGGTGAAGGAGTACGGACCCATGGTCACTCCGTTCTGCGTTATGGCATGTATGTCCACCTTCACGTAGAGTGCGTCGGTGGCGGACGAGGAGTGCCGCGCGTCGGGGATATTATGCAGCTTGTCGTCCGTCTGCTCTCCGTTCACCCCCTGTATGTTCTCGGGGATGTATATCACATAGGGATAGATGGTCTCGGATGTGCTGTCAGAAGTCTCGTTGTTGGCGAACGCCCTGGTCAGCCAGCCGCCGCACGGGCTGTAGTCTCCCGCCTGGGTCGTGTCGTCCTCGTTGCCCAGCGCCCCCACGGTGCTGTATTCGGGAATGTTGCCCACGGTCACGTCGTAGACGGTAGCACCCTTGTACGCCTCGTTGAAATGGGAGAGGTCCACCCTGACGCACAGTTTGGCGAACATGCGCCTCACGGTAACGCTCACGGTGGAGCCGTCGGTAACGGTAGCCTCCCGCGAGCCCGACATGGGGATGGAAAGGTTGCCGTCGTCGTGCGGCACATACTGCCCTGTGTCGTAGTCGTACTCCATGCGTTGCGGCTTGGGGGTGGGTATGGCTGCCGCCTTTAGCTCCGCCACGGTCATGAAGCCCTCGTATGTGCCGCTGCCCGTGTGGTAGCGTGCCCAGTTGTCGCTGGCGGTGTTGGTAACCACGTAGATGAGCGAGGGCTTGCCGTTGTTGTTGGAAAGGCGGACAGGGACGCTCTCAAGCTCCTGCTGCCCAGAGACGGAGACGTACTGCGGCGCGGAGATGAGCCTCTGACCCTCCTCGTTGCTGTCGGACGCGTCGTACTGTAGCACCCATAGGTCGTTGACGGTGCGCTCCTCCTCGGTGTCCTCCACAGTGGCGCGCGTGGCAGTGCTTACCGAGAGAGCCCCCACACTAAGGTTGAGGTAAGCGTCCACCATCTCACCCTTGGGGGAGAAGGCATCGCCTCTACCACCTTCGGGCAGCACAGGGTCGTCGGCGCAAGCCGCCAACGAGAGGAGCGCCGCCAGCGCCATGGGGAGGGAGATAATATGCTGCTTCATAAACTAATTGTCGTTGCTGTTGCCGAATTCGAATTCATTCTCGTACTCATTGTCCCACACCTTCACCTGCACATTCAGCTCCTGGTCACCCAGCGTGACAATGAAGCGGTAGAGGTTATTGCGGTGTATGTCGTAGCGGTCGGGGAAGTCGGGGGCTGACTGGCTTCCGTCGTAAGCGTCGGTAGTGCCGCCAGTGTAGTTGGCAAAGTATATTCTGTAGGGCAGCCCTCTCAACTTCACTTCCACGTAGGCGTAGTCGTCAGGTGAGGTGGTGTTGGAGTACTCCGGCAGGTACGCCACCCAGGTGTATGCCGTCTTGCCGCTGGCAGGGGTAGCCTGCGGTCCCGCGAACTGGAGCTCTTTCTCCTCGGGAGCGCCGTTGCCGTCATTAATCCCGTTCACCAGATGAATGCCTTCGGCGAAATCGCTTCCCCAGTCGGTGTAGCCGCTGTCGTAGTCGTACTGGGAGTAGACCGACTCGGGGGCGCAATAGCCCCTGTCGTTGTAGCGGTGTACAGTCACGTCCTCGAAGGGTACTTCTTCTTCATTACCATTGTCCAACTGTAGCACCACCTCAACCTTTGCCATGGCGCGCAGCAGGGTTACTGGCTCGGGAAGCGTAGTGCTCCCGTGTGAGCTGAACTTAATGTCCTTGTACTCGTGCACGCCATAGAAGGGTATCAGGTTGCCGGGCGAGAGGTCGAAGTCGGTGAGGTGGCTGTACTGCGCCCACTCAGCCCCGCAGATGTCGTCTATCGTGGTCTCCCCGGGCGTGAAGTCCGCCTCCTCATCGGGGTATGTGCCGCCCCAGTTTGCAAGCACCACCATCTTGAAGTCCTCGCTGTGGTCCGCCAGCTCCTGCGGCATGCTGCCCAGCACGTTGTACGTGGTGTAGCCGCCGCCCTCGCTCGCGACGAAGCCGTCTGGCTCGAATCGGGCTATGTATCTGTTCCCGCTGTCGAAGAAATATATCTTGTAGTCTCCGTGCGCCACGTCAAGGTAGTTCTCGTACTGGCTGCCCTCCTCGTATCCCTGCTCTCCCGCCGCCATGGCGCGTGTCCGCATGGTGAGGCTCAGCCTTGCGGGAGCGCCCTCGTCTGGCGTTGTCTCCTCCCGCAAGGTATCGTCGCCCGTGCAGGAGGCGAGGGGCAACAGGGCGACCGCACAGACCGTAACCGCAAGGGCTGGGAGTATGTGTTTATAGATTCTCATCCTGTAATACCACTTTCCATGAGTTGATATAGATGTAAGCGTTCTCCCAGCACTCATTGTCGTTGAGGAAGAACACCATGTTGTACTCGTCCTGGCGGTCAAGATACTCCTGGTCGCCCATGTCCGAATTGTAGAAGCCCTTCACCAGCAGGGCGTAGTCTATCAGCGGGATGCTCAACACCGTGGTGCCCGTCTCGTTGTTGGTTACCGTGAGCCTCGGCTCGTGCCCCTTCACCAGCCTTGCCGTGGTTAGCTCAGCCACAGCCGCGCTGAAGGTGACAAACGAAGCCTCCCTCTGTGTCCCGCGGATGTGTATCTCACCCTCCTGTTGCCCGGTATGCCACGGGTAGTAAGCCACTGTCTCGTCCTCCAGCAGGCTGTTGTCCCAGTTCATGTGGCCGTTGCCAGCCGTGATAGCGAAGGTGAACCTATCCGTGTCCACCGTCCGTCCCGACACGTGTTGCAGCACTATGCGGAATCGGTTGGTGTCCTTCACTAAGGGCAGGGTGTAGCGGTAGGTGCCCTCTCCGCCAGGGAATTCCTGGTCTGGCAAGTAGCCGTGGAAGAGACGGTCAATGTCGGTGTCCACGTAAGCCTTCCCGTCCGCCTTGCGTGAGCGTTTGAGAACCTTCGTGAGACCCGTCACCATGGTGGACTGCGGAACGGAAAACGACTCCCTCTCCCTCGTGCCGCACCATGCCAGCAGGCTGTACTGTCCAGGGGCTATGTCCACATCCATCTCGTACCCCTCGGCGGCGAGGGCAGCGCCCTCCTCCGTCTTCTGCCACACGACGTTGCCCTTCTTGTCTATAAGATAGAGCGTGACGGAGGTGACCTCATGGGCGAACGCGTCGGCGTGCTTCATGTTGTAGTCGTAGAGGAACCTCACCTTGTAGTGCGTGGAGCAGTCGCCCTCGTTGTCGTAGATGAGCCCGTCGCAGGCGCTAAGCGCCATGCTAAGGCCCGCCGCCGCCAACAAGCCCAGGGCCGCCTTCCTTGCGTATGACAGTATTTCCATATTGCTCTCCTCGTTGGTTTAGGGTAAAGCCAGCCCGACGTGTGGAGTCACGCCGGGGCTGGCGTCGCCTGTCCCTTAGAGCCCTACGCTCTGCTGGACAAGCTTCCAGGATAGGATGTTGATATTCGCCCCGACGTAGTAGGTCTCGTGGTCGTCGGGGTCGGGGATAATAACCTCTTCGGGGTCGAAGATGCCCTTGCCTACATTCTCCAGCTTGTTTATGGTCACTACGTAGTGGTGGTTGCGCACCACGCCGAAGTTGGCCTCCTGCGGCTGTAGCACCTTGTTGTCGTTGTACTGGTAGTCGTTGTTCATGTGCTGTATGGGGATGTTGTAGTACATCTCCCCGTCCTTGTAGCCCACAGCGTCGTCGGCGAAGATGGTGGTGGGCTCCTCTATCAGCGTGTACTGCCCCTCATCGAGCTTGTATATCTGCTGGTCACTCTTCAGCGCCACGTTCACTATGCCGTCGCCCGCGTCGGTGAGCTCCACGTAGGAGGAGTTTATCTTGGAATAGGTCTCGTCGCCCGTCTTGTAATAGTAGTTCAGCTCGCCCTTCAGCTGTAGGTGGCTTAGCACATACTTAAGGAAGCCGCCTTGCGAGAAGAGCTCACCGTTGTAGCGCACCAGGTTGAGGCTGTTGCCCTCCTTGTCGCACAGGCGCGCCTTCACCAGTATGCTCGTTATGGCAGAGGAGTTCTTGTGCTTTATCACCCGGTTTATGCCCTCGTAGTTGAGCGCCGTGTTGGTGTTCTCGGCGCAGTAGGCGCTCGCTCCCGGTGAGAGCAGGGGGCTCTCCGCCTCGTCGGCCAGGTTCACGTATTGCAGATAGTCGTTGAGCCACGCCTCAGGCTCCGCCTCCTCGGAGGGTGTGTTGTTCCCAGAGCTTTCGGGATAGTCAGAGTCCGTCAGCCCATAATTATATGACATTCCCCAGTAGCTGCGGTGGTCGGTGGCGTCGTTCCAGCTGTCCATCTTGAAGTTGAGGTACTCGTCGGTCCAGGGGGTGATGTTCTTTACCATGTATGAGCGCCTTGCCGTGGCGTTGAGCTTCCAGCCCAACAGTTCCACGTAGATCTTCTCCGTGGCTGCTCCCTGGGCGTAGGCTCCCATGCTCTCCCTCGTCTCATCGGCGGTCTCCGCTTTGCCCGCTCCAGCTATGGTCTCGTCTAAGGGGTATATGGTGTGGCGCACGCCATGCCCGTCGTTGTATGAGGTCTCCGACTCCAAGGCGATGTTCAGGGTCACCTTGGCGGCCAGGCGCTCCACATATATCTCCACGGGGTTCGTGGCGCTAAGGTCGTCGGCTATGGGCGCGGTCTTGAAGTCACCCTCGTGCAGCTCTGTCACAAAGTAATGCCGCGTGTCAGGGTTGTTGAGGCTGCCGAAGTAGCTGGTGGTGCTCATGGCGAACCTTCCGTTGGCGTCCTTTATGCCCACCTCGTCGTCCTTAGCCAGAGCCTTCTCCATGTCGGTGAGGGTCTCCGGCGCGGTGAAGCCCGTGGGCCTGTTCAGCACCGTCACCACGTAGCGGGGATAGTTCTTCTCCGTCAAGCCCTTAAGTATCACCACCGTCTCGCTTCCGTATTCTATGTTGGGGTTCTCTGTGGTGGCGCTGCCGTTGCTCCATACCTCACCCTCGCTCACGAAGATGCCGTTGGCGTCGTAGAAGTAGAAGTAGGCGTTGCCCACGTCCTGCTCCGCGGGTGTGCCATATCCGAAGTCAGTGGAGGTGGCCCTTGTGGAGGACCCCACGTCCGATATCCTTACCGTCACGTAGGCCCTGTCGCCGTCGAACACGTTCTGGCCGGCGCCCGAGGGCGTGAGGTCGTCACTGGAGCATGCGCATAGGGCCGCGCCTGCCACCATACAAATCATTAAGTTCTTTAGTCTCATTTCTTTTCCTTTCTTGTTGTCTGAAGTTCGTACTCACTACATTTCTCTCTCTCCTGCTCGCCGGCGCTCCTGTGTCTGCCAGCCGTCCTTATATAGTCAAGGCAGTAGTCAGCCTTGCCAATTCCTTTCTCCATGGCGCTCTCCAGCAGGGGGATGGCACGCTCATAGTCCCCATCCGTCACCGCCGCCACGCCCCGTGTGTAGTCAGCCTCAGCGCTCTCGCCAGCTCTCGGCAGATAGTGGCGGGCGGTCTCCATGTCTCCGCGCCTTATGGCGGCGTTGGCTGCGTTCAGGTTCGCCTCCGCGCTGCTGGGGTACATGCGCGCCGCCGTCTCGAACACGTTGGTGAACTCCTCCGAGCCGGGTTCCAGTTCCTGCGCCAGAGTGTACAGCTCGTTGAGGCTTAGCTTGGAGGGCTCTTCCGTGAACACCCGTCTTATCTCCTCCACATCGGTGAAGGGACGCACCACATAGCTCACCCTGTAGTCCGTCTTGCGCAGGTGGGGGTAGCAGTTGGCGAGCAGGTACTGGTATTCCTCAGGGTACGCGGTCTTTATCTTCGCCTCCTTAGCGTCGGGGGAGAGGTTCGAGTCTATAAGGGCGAGTATCCCCTCCTTATGCTCAAGGCTGGAGTTTTCCACGTATTCTCGCAGTCCCTGCCAGTTCTCTGGCTCGTAGTCCATGCTTATCACACTGTCGCCTAACGCATATAGGTTCTGTATGAAAGTCTTCAACGCGTCTGTGCGTCCCTTGGCCAGCTCGGTGTTGTGGGCGTAAGGGCTCTCGGGCGAGGCGTAGCCCTTCAGCCATACGCCAGTGATGGTGATGTCCGCGTCTGTCCTCACAGAGTCTATCGTTGCCCTTATCCTCGCCAGTTCCTCAGCGTTGCTGTGATAGTCTGGGTAGATGGCGGTCTTGTTCACGGGAAAGTCTATGTATGCCGTTCCCTCTATGTGGCGTGGACTCTTGTCTGGGCTCGGAAGCAGGTAGATGAGCTCTGGCTCAAACGCCCTGTACTTCCCTATCTCTGCCTCCTGCCCGTCCAGCAGCGTGTTGCAGCAGCCGTAGAGTTCACGGCTGAGCCATAGTGTCGCGCCGTTCATCCATTTCTCGTAGGGGTATAGCTGGTGATACGCCTTCCTTTCCGGCTTCTCACGTAGCATATAGTCGTCGCCGTTGCTGGCGGCGAGCATGCTCTGCCCGTTGCGCATGTAATGGAAATAGCGTCTGCGACCATAGACAGCCACGGAGGGCAACTCTATGGAGTCCGCCCCGTTCACCAGCCGTGGGGAGAGCAGCACGGCGCGGTTGCGGCTGGCGGTGAGGCTGGAGAGGTCCAAGTCAAGGTCCACCGATAGCATGCTGCCGTCGTGGACTATGCTGTAAGAGTTTACACGTGCCCCTTCCACCTCGTTTTGGGCTATGGCGCTGGAGGGTAGCAGCGCCAGGGCTATATATAAGATTGACGAATGTTTCATGTTGCTTTACCTGTTATATTTAGAATACGTAGACCATGTTTATGGCGGCTTTCGTGGGACCCACATAATTGTGCCTCCTGCCCGACTCCACTTTCCTGCCGCAGCCCTGGCACTCGTAGCGGTCGTAGCGCCCGTACGCGTAGCCTACGCCTATCTCACCCTCCATGTTCCAGTGGCGGCTCAGTATCCAGGTGTAGCCGTATGCCACGCCCGCTCCGGCCATCCATCCCTGGTAGCGGCTTTCCTTCAGCTTCCTTAGGTCGGTGCCAAGGAGGTTATAATGCCCGTTGAAGCCCCCGATATTGTACTGTCCGCCCAGACCGTGCAGCGCGAGGAAGTGGCCGCTGAACCGCTCGCAAAGCCAGTAGCGCGCCTCTGGTTGGGCCAGCCAGTGTTTCCACTTCTTTCCGCTCCCCATGTCCCATGCGCAGAGGTTGCCCGACACGTCAAGCGTCCAGCGTGGGGCAAGAGCTATCTCTATCCCCCCATTTACCGTGCCAGTCGCGTCGTAGAGCAGGTTTGTCTTTAGCCCCACCTTCTGTGCCCGTGCGCCAAGGCTTATGCATGACAGCAGGAGTGCCGCCATGCATATCAGCCTAAGCCTTGTGATTCTGTGTGTTATGTGGTTAAATAAGGGTACATGTTCCTTTAGGGAAACTCTTGTCATAGGGTTCTCTCTTCTCTGAATTGGGGTTAAAAACTAATACCTAAAAAAGGGTGCGACCTTCGCCGCGGCTGCAAAGGTATGCAACTTTTCGTTATAAAACATGCTCTACAGCATATTTTTAACCACCGCACCCACCCTTACAACATAAATTAGCAGGATAAGGTACCCTCAAAAGACTTTTTAGGGATTCAAAGGAGTCAGAATGGATTCATCACGTATCCAAAGCAGTCCGAGTGCCAAAGCCACCGCACACTTTCGGCACTCTCCATGATAACATTGCGAAGACCTGCTAATATTCCACCGTTCGCGCCTATGCGTTCCACCGTTTGCGCCTATGCGTTCCACCATTCGCGCCTATGCGTTCCAGTTTATTCCTCAGTGAGGGATCGTCTCATGCCTCATTGAGGTATCAACATATACCTCAGTGGGGCGTATGCGGATGCCTCAACGAGGCATTACATGGAGTTTAGAACTCCTCCCCCGCACCTTGTAAGGGGAAACGCCCTTGCAAAGCTCTCTGCAAAGATACAACAAATAATCGAGGAAAGCAAGTGCTCTCTTATTGTTTTGACACCCTCACAAGTCAGCCGCCTTGGCAGGCATCCACTCTTCGTTTATGATAAAGCCGGCCCGGCGGAAGCATGTAACCGCCGGGACCGGCATCGCCCGCTCGTCAGATACCCACAATTCTGGCGGACGGGATTTCTGGATAGGATGTTGATATGCCTCTGAATAAGACAAAAGGATCCGTGGGATTAAAGTGCCGGGAGGAATTTCCGGGCACGGGTCCGCCCCTGAATGTCATCGAGCACTTGCCGCTCCTTGTAAACAACGGGGAAAAGCGGCATACTCTACATTCGTGACCGCAGCTGGCGGAAAGCTCCCGGAAGCTCCCGGCACTTCGTCTCCCACAGCGTCTCACTGTCGGTGCGCCGCGCATCAGTTGTCGGCTTATGTCTCTTCTTATGCTATTCACGTCAATATAATTACCACTGTATATGTAAGTTTCGCCACCATCTTCAGGATGCATGACCCATAGGACTTTTCAGCCCTCTCTTATTTCTCTGTTATGGACGCTCCCGCAGGGGCGTTCCGCTCCCCGGCACTCTACCTCACCGTTATCTTCCTCACCGTAGCCCCTTCCGCGGTATGGATGCTCACCACCGCCACGCCGCTCTCTATGCCGTCTATGGTGCAAGCCACGCTGTTGGGGAACACCCTGCGCTGGAGCATGCCGCCCACGGAGTAGACATCCACCCGCTCTATCTCCGCATTGGAGCTTA
>JAJPYT010000150.1 GCA_021204845.1 Prevotellaceae bacterium
TATCTTCGATGAGGGCTTCGCCGTTCACTGTTCTCCATTTTGACACACCCCCCTATCCTTGTTGAGTGGCTCCGCCACTCGGACTGCTTGTGGATTCTCCTTTTTTGCACCCCCTTACGACTTTGTAGAGCGCCCTCGGCACTCGGACTGCTTGCGATTATATGGCGATTCCCTATTTCGCCCCCTCCCAAGCGCCTTGCCCACGTCCTGCGCTCGCCTCACATTTACTTGATATAAGTATTGCACCATCCGTTATTTATGCGTAACTTTGCAAGTATTACAAAAAAACTATAGAGAAAATAGAAATGAAGAAAATGAAATTCCTTTGCTGTCTGGCACTTGCCTTGGTGGCAGTGCCAGTTGTAACCTGCTCATGTGGAGACGATGACGATGATGTTCTCGTAATAGATCCTGTGGATACGACAACCGGAAGCTTCGCCTTCGTGAACACTAACGACTACACGCAGTGGGTATATTTCAACCTTAAGGACGAGTCGTACACCTCACGTCTCTACTCCGAGAAGGATAGTTTGCCCGAAGATTGGGTGTTCGCGCTTCACCGCTACGACTGCAAGACCAACTCTGGAGCGGCGCTTGAGACACCTTACACCTCCCTGGCAGCACTCACCAGCGCCATCTCCAGCGGCGAGTACACTTGCCCCCCGGATGAGGCTTTCGCTGAAGACGAGGAGGCGGAGATTGTGGTTGACATGACCGACATGATGAACGGCAACGTGGGGTACGACACAGACCAGCTCAATCCTGCGCTTTCGCAGTGGATAGTGGAGGATATCTCCCAGATGCCGCCAATCTACACACTCTCTGGCAAGGTGTATCTTATCCGCATGGCGGATGGCACTCTCGTGGCTGTGCTCTTCACTGGATATACCAATCCCTACAGTAACGATGCCAAGGGATACATCTCGTTCCAGTACTTATACCCGATCACGTTCTGATGCGCTGGCTGCAAGTCAGGTCCACTGCCCTCCGATATATAGCGCTGCTCTTGTCGTTCTCCATGGTTTCCCTCTCGAGGGCAGCCGGGGAGAATGCGGGCGTGCCGGAGGTTGTCGTGCCTGACCTTAGCCAAATCGCTGATACTGTAAGCCTTAACTCCGTGACAGTGTCTGGCATGCGCAAGCCGCGACTGCTTAGCGAGTCGCCGGTTGTCACCTCTATAATCACAGCCGAGGAAATCCAGAAGCTCGATGCCACCAATCTGCTCGACGTGCTTGTCCAGGAGTTGCCTGGCAGCGAGTTCACCTTTGGCATGGACCAGAATCTCTCCTTCCAGGTGCAGGGTCTTGAGGGTAACTCTGTGCTTCTGCTCGTTGACGGCACACCGCTGGCGGGGGAGACCATAAACAACTCCGATTTCCGCCGCATAGCCGCCGCGGGCATAGAGCGGATAGAGATAACCAAGGGTGCCGCCTCTGCCATTTATGGGGCTAATGCCGTGGCGGCGGTCATTAACATTGTCACCAAGCAAGCCGCCCCCGAAGGCTGGACAGTAGACGCAAGCACTCATTTCTCGGCACACAACGAGCAGCGCCACGCAGGCTCGTTCGGCATAAGGCATGGGCGCTGGAGCACTCTCACCGATGTGCAATACGACGGGGAGGATACCTATAAGATACATGATACCGAAGGCGACGGGGTAACCACCATATATGGAAACCGCCAGTTGAACGTCCGCGAGAAGGCTACCTATCAAGCAGGGGAGAGGAATCTGCTCACAGCACACGCCGCCTTCTACCGCCACACGCGCGACTATGCCGATTACAAGGACAACCGCTCGCTCGACTACACTGGCGGGCTGCGCTGGGAAAGCCGCCCGCGAGGCGGGGGAAACTTGGACGTGTCGTACACCTTCGACCGCTACGACAAGAGCGACCACTATCCCGTCTACCACATGACGGTGCTCAACTACCGCGACCTCCAGAATTCCCTGCGTGCCATATATACCCGCACTTTCGTGCAGCGCTGGACGCTCACCGTGGGCGGAGACGCTCTGGCGGAGAGGCTAATGTCGTACCAGTTCGATGAGCAGGGCCGCCACACCCAGGTGAAAGCCGATGCCTTTGCCCAGGCTGAGTGGCGCTTCACCGACCATTGGAGCATACTTGCCGCGCTGCGTGCCGACTGGCTTTCCCACAACAACCTCAACGTTAGCCCCAAGGCGGAGATTATGTACAAGGTCAGCAATCTCAGTCTGCGTGGCGGTTATTCGCGTGGTTTCCGTGCCGCAAGCCTTAAGGAGCGCTACATGCAGTTCGACATGAGCACCATCTTCACCATATTCGGCAACGAGGACCTCACCCCCGAGCATAGCCACAGCTTCAACATATCTGCAGAGTGGGCGGAAAAGACTTACAGCATAACCGCCACAGGTTACATGAATCTCATGAGCAACGAGATAAATGTGATTTGGGACCCCACGCTGATAACCCAGCTTAGCAACGGCTCCATGGTGTACCGCAACATAGAGTCGCGCAATCTTGCGGGGGCAGATGTCACACTTATGCTGCGCCACCCCTGCGGTGTGAGCGGGAAACTCTCATACGCCTATTTCCATGAGTTTCCCCACAACGAGAACAATTACAACTGGAGCACCTGCCGCCCCCACTCCCTGACGCTTACCGCTGATTACCGCAAAGCCCTTAAGCATTACGATTTCGACATTATGCTTTCGGGCCGCGCGCTAAGTGCGGTCACTTACTACGGCTATTCCGACACCTACACCTCACGTGACAAGTTGGTCCACTATCCAGCCTACAGCATCTGGAAGGTCACCTTTGCCCAGTGCTTTTGCCAGTCCTACAGACTTACTCTTGCGGTGGACAACCTTTTCAACTACCGCTCAAAGACATTCGAGTACAACTCTCCCCTCACCACTGGCACTACCCTCAGCGCCACGCTTGCCATTTCTTTCCACTAAACGCCAAAGGGTAACTGTTCCACCGTTCGTCTCCCCTAATCACCGCACTGACGCATATAAATCAGTGCAGTGACGCTGCATAGTTCGTGTGGTGACGATTGAGGTGTGGCACAATAAAAATCTGCAAGCAGTCTGAGGGTGTGTCAAGATGGAATTTATAGAGTTTCACCAGCAGTCCGAGCGCCAGAGGCGCTCCACGTGGCTAGCCGTGGGTCCTTGGACCCACGGTATCGTGGTGTTCCACGATAGAGTGCCAGAGGTACTCAAGATATTAAGACAGTGTGTGTTAGCAGATATGTAGAGTACCTCTGGCACTCATCGGCTCTGCGTGCCTAATCCGAGGGCCGTAAAGGCCCTCGGCTAACCATGTGGAGTGGCTCCGCCACTCGGACCGCTTGCGAGTCTGCCTCCGCCACTCGGGCAGCACGTGAGATTCATGCTACCAACACAGAAGTGAGACAATGGGAAATTTGTCAGTGTACCCTTTTTGTCCTAATGTGTCCTGTTCGTTCCCGAAAGTACGACTACAATCTTCCACATTTGCCTTTCTTTTGCCTCTTGTTTTTGACAAACATGCCCCTTGCGAGTAGGGCTATTAAATATATGTTTATCAGTATTTTATGCCCTATATGTTCGGTACATAAACGTGACAAAAAAGTAAAACATCAATCTTTTGGTAGAAGATTGAAGTTTTCATTCGGCAAAAGTAACCCAATCTGTTGAATTGTGCAAGTAATTCAACCTTTTTTTCTCAAAAAAGCCTAAATATTAGTATTCGCTTGCCTATCAAGCGATAGAAAGAGGTCAGTTTGGAGAGTTTTACTCAATTTTGGCTTAATTAAATGTAGCAAATCATGTAATCGAGCGAGCCTTTGTGCAAATTGTAAGGATAAAAAATACGGATAGTGAACAATTTACTTAACTGTCTCATTTTCCATAAGTTGAACAAGTGTATAACTTCAATCTTCTACCAAAAGATTGCAATGAGAGGCATAAGAAAGACTAAGTAACGCTATGTTTAACTTAAATTAAATCAGATGAAAAGAAAAGTTTTTAGTTCATTGCTCCTGCTCGTCACCATGGTGTCGGCAGGCAGTATGTTGTTCGTTTCCTGCAAGGACTACGACGATGACATCAATGACCTTCGCGAACAGATCACAGCGAACGCTACAGACCTGACATCTCTCGTCTCGGAGAAGGTCGCCAATGTTCAGACTGAGATCAATGACCTTCAGGCACAGTCCGAGGCATTGCGCGCTGCTTATGAGGCAGCAGACCAGGCTCTTCAGGCAACAATGGAGACATCGATTGCCAGCGCTCTGGCAAGCGCAAATGGCTATGCTGACACACAGGCGGGCAAGGCTAACGCTTATACCGATTCTAAGGTAGCAGCCGCCAACAGCTATGCCGATGCACAGGCTTTAGCGGCCCAGACCGCTGCCATTGCAGCCGCACAAAATGCCGTCGACGCGGCAGCCGCTTCATTGCAGGCATCTCTCGCCGCTGCCACTGCCACTCTGGAGGCGCAGGGTATCAGCATCGACGGGATTAACAGCTCTCTGATGAGTCAGGGTAACTCAATCGCTGAGTTGCAGGCTAATGTGGAGGCTCTCGTTACCGCTGACGCTACTCTCACCGAAGGTATCTCAGCCGCACAGGCACGTGCCGAT
Organism: Prevotellaceae bacterium; assembly: GCA_021204845.1. Taxonomy (GTDB): domain Bacteria; phylum Bacteroidota; class Bacteroidia; order Bacteroidales; family Bacteroidaceae; genus Physcousia. The sequence goes on from JAJPYT010000150.1 coordinate 4,609, forward strand.
GAGGCTTACAGTCTGGCTCAGAGCGCACAGACTCTGGCAGAGACTAATGCCTCAGCCCTCGAATCTCTGAAGGCTGTTGTAGAAAGTAACAACACTACACTGGAGGGCAAGGTTGAGACCATTAACAATGCCGTTTCCGCTAACACATCTTCTATTGAAAGTCTCAAATCGGCGGTTACTGGTTTGCAGACCTCAGTTGGCAATCTCGACAGCCAGATAAGCGTGCTGCAGGGTGACGTTGCCAGTGTTCTGGAGAAGGCAAACGGCAATGCTACTGACATTGCTTCCCTCTCCTCACAGCTCAGCAGCCTCTCGCAGTCAAATGAGGCTTTGAAGACAGCCCTTGTCACACAGCTGAAGGACTATGTTGAAAGTTTGAAGAGCGCCACAGGCAGCAATGCCGATGCAATCACAGCTTTGCAGAAGGCACTTGCGGAATGCGAGAGCAAGATTACAGCCAACAACGGCTCAATATTGACGAATGCCGAAAACATTCAGGCAAATGCCGAAGCGATAGCTTCTCTGAACTCTATAGTATCTGAGTTGCAGGGTTCAAGCACGGGTTCTATCCAGAATCTCATGCAGACCTACCAGCAACTTAGCGAAAAGGTTGACCAGAACCAGGCTGATATTCAGGCGGCTCTCAACGAGAACGTGAATGCTCTGAATTCCTCCATCCAGGCAGCAGTGCTTGCCGCCAATGTGTATGCTGACGCAGCAGCGGCAGATGTCGCAGCTACTCTCGGTGAGCAGATTGCGACGGCACAAAATGCAGCTAATGCCGCAAATGCTTCCCTTGAGGACTTAAAGGTTGCTTACGCAGCGGCTGATAAAGAGTTGCAAGACCAGATTACAGAACTCAGCAACTCAGTTAACGCGAGCCTGACAACTCTTTCTCAAGCGATTGAGGACGCAAAAACGCAGATAAGCGCCAACCAGAATGCAGTTGATGCAGTTAATAAAGCTCTTATGGACTATGCTAAGAGTGATGATTTGGAAAAAGCTAATCTGGTTTTGGATTCGTTGAAGATAGAGTTAGGTCTTACTAACAAGACCTTTGATGGATATGTGACCAGTTTGGCTTTGACACAAATTCTTGGCGATTATCTGAAAGCCGCTGACTTACCATACATCATAACAATGGAGGATGTGCGAGGCGAATTAGAGAAGGCTTTGGCTGACAACGCCACTCAGAGCGACCTGGAGAGCGCATTGAATGCAGTTTCGGAAAAGTACACCACTAAAGAAGCATTTAACACTGCTGTGGAAGGATTGCAGTCCCAACTCGATGCAATATCAGAAAATACTATCACTGATCTTCGGAATCAGATTAATGACCATACTGCCCAGATTTCTTCTCTGCAAGACGATGTTACCACACTCTTTGGCTACATCAATGAGACAAAGCGCCTGAAGGGTCTTGTGTTTGCTCCCGCCACATACTTAGGTGGTATTCCTTGCATCCGCCTCGCCACATTGAAGTATACAGACTGGGGTGAGGATTTGGAAGCTGATGCGGCCAAAGAAGGAAATGCCGAACATACTATAAGTCTTGACACTCAAGTGGAAGAGTATCTCCTTAACCCGAGCAGTGTTCAGGAGGGTTCTATCGATACTCTCTCATTCGTTGCCAACACAGCCACAGAGGTGGGCACACGCGCTGTCACGGACAAAGCTCCTATAGAAGTGGTTGGTAAGAAGATTGATAAGAATGACAAAGGATTAAGTGTATTGCAGGTTACTCTGAAGAAGACTTCCCACGAACCATTCGTCTTGGGTGACGAGGACTTCACCATTGTTGCCCTTAAGGCAGACATAGCAGACGCTTATCTGACCGCTGATGAGAAGGAGGCTGGTGAGAAGGTTTCTGTATACTCTGACTGGGCACGTCTGTATGAGACTTCCAAGACTCCGCAAATCCACTATTCCAATGCGGTTGATAAAGCTAACGACAAACTTGATGAGAAGGCGGATACTGCCCACTTCTGGAAGTTCTCGGAAGTTTACGGAGAGGGGAAAGGAAAGAATGACGTGGTAGCCAGCACTGTGACTACAGACCATGTGCTTATGTCCCTGCCATATGACGGTGAGGTTTATGTACTCGACTCTCTCGTAATGGTGTGCGACGGAGAAGGCGCAACTTACGATTGTGCAACTTATGGGTTTGAATTCGAATATCACTTGGTTCCATACTTGGTAGGCGAAGAGACAGAAAATGGCGTGAACCAGAGCTCTTTTGCCCAGATAGAAGGTTCCTCGATAATCGCGAAAGGCAGCGAGGAAACGGAAAACAAACGTGAAGCCATTGGTCACACGCCAGTGATTCAGGTTGTACTGAAGGACACTGTAAACAAAGCCGTTGTGGATGTTCGTTACTTCCAGATTCAGTGGATTGACAAGACTGCAAAAAATGATTATGATCAGCCCTTTGAAGATGAACAGAGCTACGTTTGCGGCGGAAATGCAGATACCCCCGATGAAGGCAGTAAGGGTTATCAGGTAAAAATAACCGCAGATGAAGTAGCACAGATGTGTGCTTCCCTTGGCATTGGTGAAAACGAGTTCTTCAGCACTTACCAATTGCAGACTGGTCTATATGCATCACCAGAGGAGGCGCATAAGTTTATTGTCGAGGGTGAAGAACCTAAATCAGATCCTAATATTGGAACTATAGCACAAAATGATGCTGACCACGGCATCACATGGACCATCAGCGACAAGGACGGCGCACAGTTGCCGCAGCCTACTCAAGAAGAATATGATGACCATAAGATGACAATTCGGGCTTGGGGCGTTTACAAGAGCGAGTCAGGAACTAATATCGTTACCTTCCCGCTCATCCTGACTCTCAAGTTACCAAAGTTTGAACTTGCTGCAACCCATACATTAGGAACATGGGAAAATGACGTTCTCAATATCCCACCAACTCAATATGAGACTGACAAAAAATGCGAGATTACAGGTAGCTTGCTGGGTTCTTATTCTATAGGAGATAAACATTGTGAAGTTATTGATTCCCTCATTACTTCTGATACTTCGGAAAAAGCGGTTCCCTCATTCGTCTTTGTCGATGGCAACGGATTCTACGCTACGGAAAGCGGGGACTCCCTCTACTTTGGTGAGGACCTGACCGAAAAGGGCAATCTTGCGGCGATACTGGATGAAGAAGGCACAATAAAACTTTGTACTGATGAGGAAGGCAATGCGACAGAAGGAGCAAGAAATCTTGTTGGCAATCAAGCAAAGGTTAAGCTTGTCGTAAACTACTGCTCGCTTCCTGAGATACCGATCGAAGAGTTTAGTGTTAAGTTCCTTCAGCCGCTGAACATTACTCCATCTGAGGATGTAGAGAGACCTTTGGGCACAATATATGACTTGGATGCCGATCAGTCGTTGCCCATTCACGATACGTATTATCTGCAGCAGAATAGGTATGACACATCATTATATGTGGCAAGTGATTATACCGATCAGGCTTCCCAACTGGCAGAGGGCTACAGTAAATTTTATGGCGTAGGCAGCCCGGAATACGACACTGACGAAGCGACCTGGTTTTTCAAGACATCTGGTGATGAAAGGAAAGGCTCTGCATTGAGTGGATACTCACTTGAGGTGCAAGAATCTAAAATAACTTATAAGCGAACAATAGATACGGCTCTTGCCGAGGATATAGAGGTGACGATACCTGTTACCATCTCTTCTTACTGGCAGACATTCCATTACAATGCTACTCTCACAATCAAGAGAGGCACGAACGGGAATCCAGATCTGATTAAACGCAAGTAAGCTCTAAAACTCTCTAAATTACGGGAAAGACACCTTTCCACCTTGGGGGTGTCTTCCCTTTCAAAAGACATACGACTATGAGAAAGAATCTGCCCTTACATTTGCTGCCCTTGTTCGGGTGCTTGGCTATGTGCGTGGGAATACTGGCCGCGTGCGGGGGGAAGGCTGGAAAGGAAGAGGAGCTCCCGATGTTCAACGAGGCTGACACAGCGGCAGTAGTGCAGCTCACCGAGGAGTATCTCGACCTTGTGAAAGACGGGCAGTACGACCGCGCGATCTCCATGCTTCACGACATACTGAACGACAGCGTGCGGGAGTTGCCGCAGGAGCGGGAGGCTCACATAAGGGAGCAGCAGCGTATGTTTCCCGTGCTCAGCTACGAGCGGACGGACATGCAGTTCTTCAACCCCCACAAGGTGAGGGTCACCTACTCCGTGAAGTTCTTCGAGAAAGAGCCGGGAAGCGACATACCCAACACGGTGTCGCTCACGTTCGAGCCGCAGAGGATAGACGGTGAGTGGTATCTGGAGCTGTCTGACAGGTCACATTCGAGATGACACAGCCCTAACTTAGAGGAAGAGAAAGACTATGATAACGAGAAACTCTTATATAAATTTTACCACTGGATAATGTAAATGCTGTACGGCGTGGTCTGTGACGGATGTAATACGCTGTACTTTTTTAAAGAAAAAGACACTGTTTTTTCGATTCTGAAAGAGGGGGATTGTTCGGGTTCGTGAGAATCTGGTGCTTTTCCCTCTTTCTTTTTTGTGCGTAAAGTTAATGCTTGCATGGAGTATCCTTTCTGTAAAGGGCGGATGTCGACCTTTTTTTCTCTTAGTGATATGGTGGGAGTGATGAATTTCTCCGAGCGTCTGGTGATATGGAAAGTGTAAGCATCGCTTACTGTTGTCGCCGCTCTGGTGAAATCGCACTGTTTGTTTTCGATTCTGAAGGGGGTGCCCTTATGGATTCGTGAAAGAATCTGACGCTTTTCCTACTGTCTCTTAAAGAGAAACTTATCCTAACAGAATAGAAGAGAGGACAAGTTGATTGGCATTGTCAATAACGTTATGGTCTATCGCGCTCAGATAAATCTGCGTGGTGCGCAATGAGGTATGCCCCATGCTTTCGCTGATGACCGCCATGGGAACGTTAAGGCTCTTGGCCAAGCTGGCCCACGAATGGCGTGCGACGTACATGGTGAGAGGGCGGCAGAGAGACAATGCGTCGGAGATGCGATGCAATTGGAAGTTTACCTCAAACTGCTTGCTCTTGTATTGCTTGCGGATATCTGCGTCTGGGTCCTTTACTATCGGCAACAGGAAGACATTGTTCACCGGTGGATAGAGATCCGCTATCTGTTGCATGCATGGCTCCCAGCGCATGGTGATGAGCTGTCCCGTCTTCTGACGGCGATAGGTGAGCATTCCGCCTTGCAGGTCAGTCTGGCGCAGGTATGCCATGTCCACGAACGACATGCCTCGCGTGTAGAGACTGAAAAGGAACATGTCACGCGCGAAACGCTGGGACTGTGAGTCGCTCTCAAAACACTTGATGGCTCTGAGAGTCTCGGCGGGCAAGGCGCGCTTGATAGTCTTCTCAATGCCTAAGTTTACTTTGCCGAAAGGTTGCATGTCTCTCAGGTGAAGATCGGAGATGGCCCTGTTGTAGACAGCCCGCAGGGTACGCATGTAGAAAGCCACGGTGTTTTGGCGTATGCCCGAGGCACGGAGTCGTGACTCGTAACGCTGAACGAGTATTGGCTTGATGTCTGCGATGCGGATGTCCCTGCCTTCCAGGAAACGGCAAAAACTGGAGAGCGCGCTCTCGTAATTGTTAGCCGTGCTCGAGCGGCCGCTCAGGCGCAGTCTGTCAATTGTGTCTGTCATGTAAGCGAATAGATTTTGTTTTTCAGCTGGTATAGCTGGTAGGCTCGTCTGGTGGTTCGCCCCAGCGTCGGAAGGGTGGGATGTCTCACCCCTACTATTGCTAACGCTGGCTAATCCACTCTTCTCAATCTGGATGTAGATTTCCTTGCTCTCGGTCTCCAGTAGTTCCGAGGGGATGGTTATACTAATGGTATTCATTGTGGGAATATAACTAATGGATAATGTAATGCTTTCAAAATAAATATAATAATCTCACTCTCAGCCTCTCCTCCCGAAGTGGGGAGAGGTAACTTCGCTCACCATCCCTAATGTGGAACACCAAACCAGAGGGCGCTCCTACCCACCCATAGTCACTTCCAGTCCGGGACGCCGGAGTTCGTGGGATAAACGGCTATTAGGTTTATGCGGAAAAGCAAGGTGCTGTATGGTGGGACTGCCGTACCACTGCCGCTGCTGCCGTAGGCAAGTGTAGAGGGAATGTACACGTTCCAGTCGTCTCCTTCCACCATGTATTGCAGGGCGGTGGAGAACCCCTCTATAGTGCTTCCGAGCGACATTAGCTGTGGGGCTGCGGTCTGCTCGTCGTAGGGACCGTAGTAGCTCTGCGAGAACACTTCCTGCATCACGCTGTCCACCAGTTCGTTCTCGTCGTTGTAGAGCCGGTAAGTGGTGGGCATTAGCCAGGCACGGAAGTTTAGGCGCACCGTGTCGGTCCAGACTGGAGACAGGGTGCCTGTGCCACGCTGGAGTATATGAACGCAGATACTGTCGGTCGAGAGGCGCGAGTCGTAGTCCTGCGCCTTCAGCAGCGATTTGTAGCGTCTCCAGTCACAGTGGGCCTCCCAGTCGTCACCGTAGAGAGCCTGGGCCTCTGAGATGGCGGTGACGGCAGAGTCGGTGGCGGAGGCGAACCATTGCTCGTTGCGTGAGGCCCAGTCATAGTAAGGGTCCCAAGTGCCTTCGTTCTCCGAGCAAGAGGCAAACGCCACGAGAGCCAGAAGCGCTACCCCGAGCAGGCAGTACAAGTGGCGGATTTCCATTTTTACACACCCCCGAAGGAGAGAGAATATTCTTTCTTTCATAGGGAACGTTAGGGGGTTACATTAGCTTGCGCAGCAGGCTGGTTATGGAAACACGGTCCTCTATGATGCCGCGGAGCTCTGCTATTGGCACTCGGGTTTGCTCCATTGTGTCACGGTCGCGCAGTGTTACTGTGTCGTCCTGCAGGGTCTGTTGGTCCACGGTCACGCAGTAGGGGCAGCCTATGGCGTCCATTCGGCGGTAGCGCTTGCCTATCTGGTCTTTCTCCTCATACTTGCAGTTGAAATGGAAGCGCAGCTCGTCTACAATCTGACGCGCCTTCTCTGGCATTCCGTCTTTCTTCGTGAGGGGGAACACAGCCAGTTTCACGGGGGCAAGCGCGGCTGGCAGGTGAAGCACGGTGCGGGTCTGTCCGTCAGGCAGAAGTTGCTCCTCGAAGCTGTGGCAGATAACGGAGAGGAACATGCGGTCAACACCTATACTCGTCTCTATCACGAATGGAGTGAAGCTTTCGCCCGTCTCGGGGTCGAAGTACTCTATCTTCTTGCCGCTATACTTGGCGTGTTGCGAGAGGTCGAAGTTCGTGCGTGAGTGTATGCCCTCCACCTCCTTGAAGCCGAAGGGCATGCGGAATTCTATGTCGGTGGCGGCGTTGGCGTAGTGGGCCAGTTTCTCGTGGTCGTGGAAGCGGTAGTTCTCCGCCCCGAAGCCAAGTGCCTGGTGCCAAGCCATGCGGGTCTGCTTCCACTTGGCGAACCACTCCAACTCCGTTCCCGGGTGCACGAAGAACTGCATCTCCATCTGCTCGAACTCGCGCATACGGAAGATGAACTGGCGCGCCACTATCTCGTTGCGGAAAGCCT
>JAJPYT010000069.1 GCA_021204845.1 Prevotellaceae bacterium
CATGCAACGGGGTCCCCCCTCGCGAATGAGTAGCCGACCGCCGTGTCGAATGCTTAGGCGTCCGTTGCGTGGAATGGTTAGTCGTCCACCATAGGGAATGAGTAGTCGACCGTGGTGGGGAATGGGTAGTTGTTTGTGGTAGGGAATGGGGTATAGGGAGCGGGAAATATAGGGAGCAGTCTTGCGATAGGGCGCAAGCGGTACGAGCGCCGAAGGTGCTCCCCCTTGATAGCCGCGGGCCTTTACGGCCTGCGGTTAAGGAACGAGTAAGGAGTGAGTGCCGAAGGTACTCCCCATTATTCCGTGGGTTACAACCCACGGCTGGGGGTTATAACCCCCAGGATATTCGAGGGTACCTTCGGCACCCACATCCCTGTCGCATATAATCCGGGGGTTGAAACCCCCGGCTATTAATGGGGGAGCACCTTCGGCGCTCTTTTCTACCTTCTGCTCCGCCACTCGTACCGCTTGCGATGGGGAATGGGTAGTTGTCCGCAGGGGAGAATAGGGTGTAGGGAACTGGAAATATAGGGAACCGTGTCGCGATGGGGAATGGGACGCCTTAGCCCAACGAGGGCATTTCGGCGGGAGCGCCGCTGGTCTCTATGGCGGCGGACTGGGTGGACTTTTCCACCACTATGCAACCGGACGCGCAGAGAGCCACTATGGCTGACACTGCAAGCACTGTGATTAACCTCATATCGTTCACGTTTAATTACTGTTCGTTGTCTGCTGAGTACCTGACCGCAGGGTGACCCTTGTATTTCACCTGTCCCCTGTCGGCGCCCTCTATCTTAAGGCTGTCCGTGACGTGACACGTTATCGTGCCACTGCCCTCTATTTGGGCTGTCGCCTCGTTCACCCTGCAGTGCTTTGCCTTTATCTTACCGCCCTTGCCGGAACTACCGTTACCTTTTATGACGTATGTCGCCTTCTTTGCCTTTCCCTTCAGCGTAATGTCAGAGCTTTCCATGTTCGTTCCCTTTATTTCTTGCGCTTCTATACCCTTTACGGTCATGTCCGCTTTACCCATGACGACGGTGTTGAGGTTATCGCAGGTGAGAGAGGAGATGTTCATGTTTGCCGCGTCCATCGTCACCGCGTTGGTTTTGTCGCATGAGATATTGGAGAATTTGCCACACGCCGACCCGCCAGTCACGGTGTTCAACAGTGAGCAGTTAAGCTGTGAGACCTTAGATGAGGCCGCGCCCATTGTCACTAAATTCAGTTTCTGGCTCTCTATCGAAGAGGCTGTGAAGTTGGAGGCATCGTTCAATGAGACGTTCAGGTCCTGTGCCTTCACCGCCTTCTTGAACGTGAGGTTGGAGGCGGAGGTGGACACTATGTTTATCTTCCCTCCCTCAAAGGTGGTCTGGCAAGTCATGTTAACAGCTCCGTTCACCACCAGGTTCTCCAACGAGGGGGAGGAGACCTCTATACGTAGCTTGCGCTTGGTCATGCGGCCCTGAATCTTGCTGCCGTCGATGTTGAGCGTGCCATTGTCCACAGATACCTCCATCAGATCCAACTTGTTAGTGCGCGCCTTTATAGACACGGAGGGCGTGCCCTCCTTCTGCCTGTAGGTGACGAAGCCCACGCCCGAGAGCGCGAGGCTCTGGAAGTCGCCAGTCTCGTAGTTCCGCAACTCACGGGTGCGGCCCGACTTACCCTTCTCGGAACTGGAGGCGGAGGAGTCCTTGGCGGTCTTGTTCACCTCGATAACTACACAGCTGGAAGCGCAGAGTGCCACTATGGCAGCCGCTGCGAATGATTTGATGTATTTCATAGTGTATATTAATATGTTTTATTCGGATTACCTTTACATTTCACCGTTCCACTGCCCGAACCTGTGGACTGAAGAGAATAGGCGGCATAGCAGTGTATGTCTGCCGAACTTTCCACCTTTGCTGTCACACGCTCTGCCAGCATGCCGCTTGCGCGTATGCCCCCCGCGTTGCCCGCGGAGTCGCCCCCCAGCACCTCATAGGAGGCGTTCTCCGCCCTGCCCTGTAGGCTGATGGAGCCCTCGCCCTCGGTGGTGGCGCTAAGGCGGTGTATGCGCAGGCCGCGCCCGTTTATGCTGCCCCTGCCCTGGGAGAGAGCGGTGAGCGCCTCGCTGGCAGTCTTGTTCATCTGTATGTCACCCACCTCGCTGGCTGTGACCGTGAACTCCGTGGCGGAGACGTTGGAGAACTCCAGAGTGCCCACGCTGCTGCTCTCCGCGGTGAGCGCCTTGCACGAGATGCCGGAGAGGCGCACGTCACCCTCCGAGCTGGAGACGACGTTGAGCGTACCAGCCTTGAGCGTGCCTGAGAACGAGACGCTGCGCCTGTCGGACACCACTATGCTTATGTTGTTGGCGCTTAGCACACTGCCGCAGGAGAAACTGCCGTCTCCCGATAGCACCATGTTGCGCAGGGAGGGGGAGCAGATAGTTATGTGTGTGCCGGGGGCGGCGTTGAGCATGAGCGAGCCGCCGGAGACGGTATATGTCGTCTCGTCGGCACGCCCCTTGCGCCGCTTCACCGTTATGGTGGGCGCGGAGTGGCTGCGCTTGTAGGTGACCTGCCCCTCTCCCGATAGCACCAGGTTGGTGAAGTCCGCAAGGCGTATGGCTCCACGCTGCCGCTTGGGCTTGCTCTCCTTGCTCCTGTGCAGCTTGGGGGGCTTGCCACCGCCCGTGCGGTCTATATCCACCACTATGCAACCGCTTAGCGAGAGCGAGAGCAGCAGGCAGGCGAGATATGGTATGATGGCTCTTGTACGCATGGGAATCAGAGTATTCGCGGGTTACCAGTGTAGCTTACCTTGCCCATGCCGGAGTTGGACATCTTGAGGGTCTTGGAGGCGTTGCACTTCACGCTGCCGCAGCCCGAGGCGGTGGCGGTAACGTACTGTGCCGAGAGCTTGCTGGCGGAGATGCAGCCCGTGCCCGACGAGATGTAGAACGCCTCGCTTGCCTTGCCACTGAGGCTCATGTCACCAGAACCGTAAGTCTGCGCGTCAAGCTTTGTGCACGAGATGCCAGACAGTTTTATGTCTCCCGACCCTCGCAGTAACAGGGTGACGTTGGAGGACGATAAACTGTTGATGCCCACATCCCCAGAGCCAGACACCTGCACACTGAAGTCGCCCGTTGCCACCTCCGAGATGGAGATGTCGCCCGAGCCCGCGATGGAGAAGTTCACGTTCTGCCCTTTTATGCCCGCGTTGCAGCTTATGTCTCCAGAGCCGGCTATATTGAAGTTGACGCTCTCCGCCTCTATGCCTGCCGGGCAGCGTATGTCTCCAGAGCCATGTATGCTGTAGTCGACACGCCTGGCCTCCACCTTGGAACTGCATGTGATGTCGCCCGAGCCATAGATGTTGGCGCCGGAGAGGGTCTCGCAGTAGGCGGTCACCTCCACCGTGCCGCGTATGTTGTGCGCCTCCTTCTTGAAGCCCACGGTGAGCACCCCGTTGTTCACGCTTATGTCCAGCATGTCCATTGCGCCCGCGGGGGCAGAGATGGTGATAGAGGGCTTGCCCGACTGGTGGCGGAAGGTGACGTTTGCGCTCCCTCGGATGTAGACGGACGAGAAGTCTTCCACGTCCATGTTGCGGACTACCGTGCTGTCGCCCCCCTCGGAGGCGGTGTAGTAGCTGGTCTTTGCCTTGTCCGTCGAGATGACAAGGCAGCTTGTGGTGCTCACTGCCAGCAGGGTGGCTACCAGAAGAATAGTAATTTGTCTCATAGCGTATGAATATTGTTTTTCGTTATTGTGTTCTCGTACAAAAAGGCGGGGAGAGTCGTGCCGTGGCTGCCACCTGGCATGGGTGGCACGTTATCAACTTTCGGTATTATTTGGAGCTTTGCCATTTCGAGTGCCATAGCGCGTGCCTCCGCCTCCACCTTTTTCAATATATATATCTTAGTCATTGCTTTTCCTCCTTCTGTAACTCTTCACCACCTTACCTCCGTTGAGGGAGTAGCTTATCTGCAGCCTCAATGAGTTGGAGGTGCGCCGTCCCATGTCTCTCTGACTACGCCATTCAGTGTATGCCGGCGATTCCCATAGGGTATTGTTGTAGCCCGATATGAAGTGTAGCGGTATGATATAGAGCACGGAGACGTGCAGCTTATCGTGGAGATAGTTCTTGGACAACTCTGCCCACAGCTGGTCGAAGTGCTGCTTGCCTGTGCCCTGGGCGCATGCACTAAGGAAGCGGTCGTTGTTATATGCCACGGTGAAGCGCGTCTTTGCTACCTTTTTCATGTCCCACGACGAGAACCAGTTCGACTCGAAGTGGCTTACTTTGTGGCTCTGCGTCACCTCGTCAAGACGGTAACGCCCTGTCTCCTGGAAGTAGATCAGTTCGCAATAGAAGTGGAAGCGGCTCCACTTCTTGGTGAAGCTGATGCCTGTCTCAAAGAGGTTGTATTTCTGGTCTTGCGGCTTGGTGGCTGCGTAGTATCCCTGTTCTCCCTGGCGAAGGGCTGTTATCTCCGTGAAGGAGCGTGGCGAGGTGGTCTCGCTTATCCAGATACCCATGCCCTTATGCCCCCTGTAGTCTAACTGCACCGTGTGGGAGACAGAGGTGTGCAGCAAGGGGTTGCCCTCTGTCAAGCGCAGGGTGTCTGTGAGGTATGTGTAGGAAGTCACCTGCCAGAGCTTCGGGTTGTCTGTCTCGCTGGTGTAGGTGAGGTGATAGATGTTGTTCTTCTTCGTGTGATGGGTGAGGGCAAAGTTTCCCCTCCATGTAAGATAGCGGTCGCATAGCGCGGCACAGGTGCTGCTGTTTCTGGTGACCGATAAGGCGGCGGCTATGGCGGTTCTGCGGGAGATGTCGTAGGCGAGACTTGCCTTGGCGGTGTTCTGCTTAAGGTAGTAGTCGGTTAGCCTCTCCCTGGTGGTCTGCCTCAACTGCTGATAGTGCGTCCACATGTGCTCGTAACTTAAGGCGACGTAGAGCTTCTCCCCGATGAAGCGGCGGTTCAGCTCCGCTTTTGCCAGGGTGTTGTCGTGCTGCCAGTGGAGATACTCAGCGGTATGGAATCCGCTGGTTCTGTTGAGCCAATAGTCGTCGTCGTATTGCTCGTGGTTGTATTGTAAGTCAGCGGTATAGTTCCATGCGCCCGTGCCTCCGCGGTAGAAGGCGGCTATCGTGTGGCTGTGGCCCTTCTCTCCGTACATTGAGTTGAGTCCCACGGTGTCCTTCGGGTTGCCAGCGAGGTCAGCTCTTGTCATGGTCTGGCCGCTGATGGAGTCTTCCGACAGCCAGTCGAGCGTGTAAGTGAAGGCTATGGAACTTCGAGTGTTGAACTTGTGGTCGAGTGAGGTGGTGAGAGTGTGGTTGCGCATGTACTGCCTTGTGTTGCGTGAGCCGTCGGGGTTGGCTATCACCTCCTCGGTATAGTCGTTCTGCGGGTATTCGGTCTTGGAGCGTATATCGTCATCCATCTGCACGAAGTGACCCTTATAGTCTACGGAGAAGTTCCACTGATTGAATGTGTAAGTGAACGACTCTCCCCACCTGCCTTCTCCCAACACATGATTCTTCATGTTGTGGTTCCCGAATATGAGGTTGGAATGCCCCCACCCATTGTTGTCATACCCACGGTAATCTTCCCTCGTGTGCAGGTTCACCAGTACGTCGTAGCCCTCGTACCTGCCTTTGGGGAAGGGTATCACGTCCAGCTTGTTCCAGCGCAGGTGGTGCAGGTTGGTAACATAGTCGAGGTCCTTCTCCAAGCTGTCCGCCAGCACCATAATGTTCTCCTTCCCGTAGTAACTGAGCTTCTGCCTGCCCCTGTCATAGTTGAAGCCCTGGAGCTTGCCAAGGAGGTCGCCCGTGTTCACGGCTCCTTCCCTCATCTCGTCCGATATATAGATGACATCCCTGTCGCCGTGGTGCTCCACGTCGAGGCCCTGCACCTTTACCTCGTTCAGCATTATGGCGTTAGGCTCGAGGGGGATTACACCTATATAGCCTAACTGGGCGTGGCGCATGAGTGGAGCGTAGCCTATTGCCCAGATGCGCATGAGGAAGCTGTCCTCACGGCAAGCTATGTTGAAACCTCCTTCTCCGTCGCTCACGCCTTCGGTAAGTGTGGTGCTGTCCTGCTGGTTAAGCAGCCAGATGTCGGCATACTTAACTGCCGAGCCGCGCCTATTGTCCACCAGCGTGCCGCACACGTTGTCCCAGTCCCTGTGTATGCGCTCAACAAATATGTTGGTGCTGTCCACGGTCACCTTCAGCGGGTATGTCCCTATCACCTGGTTTATAGCGTCTAAGGCGTTCTTCCTCCTCACGAATGTGGTGATGCGGAAGCCACCCAACTCATTCTCCACGAAGTGCACCCTATAGTCGTGTGACTTCTGCGCTATCGTGGTGAGCGCCTCCGTCAGGGGAGTGTCGCTGAACCTGTGCGTTATCCTTTGCGCCTCCATGGCAACAGCATGTAGGCAAAGGAGGGATAATATGATGACTGTCTTACGCATTAGTATTATTTTTCGTCTGACATCTCACGGTTATACTTCCTGACACTCTTGCCACCGCCGATGTTGTATTTGATGTATAGCTCGAAGTGATTGTTCATCTGTTTGTTGTAGCTGGGGTTCAACGCATTGATGTATGTGGCGGGAGTGTCTGTGTAGGATATGTTCTTGCCGTCAGTGAAGTGCATTGGGGGTGCGTACACTAAGGTTATCTGCAACCGTCTTTTGCAGCAGTATTTCGTCATCATCAGCCACAGAATGTCTACCTTGTTCCGTCTGGACCCTTGCGCCCATGCCGTAGGTTCTATGCCGCCCTGGTATTCTATGCTTGGAGTTAGCGCCCAACGTTCTATATCGTAGTCCGCATTTATATCCCATATACAGCCGTTACCCGTGTGTTTGTAGTCCTCGTATTTGCCACTGTTGCGCCCGAAGGAAATGTTTGCGGCAAGGTTTAGCTGTTTTATCTGCTTGGTGAAGTCGAGGCTGATGGTTGTCTCGTTCCACTTCGCGTTCTGTGGCATTATGGCGGCATAGTATCCTTCCGCACCACTCTGCAGGATGCCATACTGAAGCGTGGTTATGTTGGAGAAGGTGCGTGGCTGATAGGTGTCCTCGACGGAGATGGTAAGATACTTCAGGAAGTGGTACTGCAAGCGGGCCCAGTGCTTCACTGACGAGCGTAGCAGGGGGTTACCGCCCGACCACGAGAGCGAGTCGGAGAACTGTCCGTAGCTGGTCACTTGGCTAAGTTCGGGGTTGGAGACGTTGCATGAGTAGTTGAGGCGCATCCACTGCTCAGCCTTCATCTTCTGGTAGTATGTGAGGTCTCCTCTCCAGGAGAGATAATGGTCGTTGGCTCCGTCGCCCTTGGTCTTGTTCGTGGTTATCGATGCCAGCACGCTGAGGCTCGCCTTCTCGGTCACGTTGTAAGATCCGTATGTCCACACGGTGCTTTGCTTCAGTGTGTAGTCGGTCAGGCTCTCTTGCGTCTCTGCCCTCTGCTGCTTATAGTGTTTCCACAGGTCGTCGTAACCGAGAGCCCAGTAAATCTTGTCATTGAGGAAGCGGCGGTTCACCTCCACCTTTCCGAAGGTGTGGTCCATACGGCTCCAGCGGTTGTCGGTGGTCTCATAGCCGCTGGTCTTGCCCAAATAATAGGTTGTGTTCGCGTCCATTCGGTTGTAGTTCAAGCTTGTGGTATAGTTCCACACGCCCTTGCCTCCTCGGTAGAAGGCTGCCAACTGGTGGCGATGCCACTTGTCGGTGGAGAATGAGTAGGAGTTTATCGTATCCTCCACTACGCCCTCCAAGTCCGTCCGCACCATGGTCTGCCGCTGCCTTGTGTCTTTGTCGCTCCACTGATACTGGTAACTGAGTGATATGGAGTTATGCTGGTCGAACTGGTAATCGGTAGCCGCTGTCACTTGATGTACTCTCTCGTGCCATGTGTTGTTGCGTGTTCCGTCGTGGTTCGTGATAACCTCCTCGGTGTAGTTGTTCAGCAGGTACTGTGTGGTGGAGAGGTAGTCAAGGCTTTCCTGGCTGAAGTTGCCATAGTAATAGGCGTAGAAGTTCCACTTGTTGTGTGTGTAGGTCCATGCCTGCCACCAGTCGCTGTGACCTAATGGGTTGTCTATCATGTTGCGGTCACCGGGGTAAAGCACCACCACTCCAGAGCCGTTGTTCTCCCAACCTTGGTATTTCTCCTTGCGGTGCAGGTTTATAACTACATCGTAGCCGGCATACTTGCCTTTGGGGTTGGGTATTACCTCTATCTTGTCGAAGCGCAGATGGTGGAGGTTCTTTATGTAGGACGCGTCGTATTCCAGACTGTCCACCAGCAGCAATATGTTCTTCTGCCCTTGGTAGCGCAGTTCATCGGTGAGCCTGTTGTGCACCATGCCTGGCACTTTACCCAGCAGCTCGCCAGTGTTATAGCTCCCCTTGCGCATCTCTCTCGTTATATAGATAACATCCTTGTCCTGTAGATGCACTATGTTTGAGGCATTTACCTCAAGCTGCTCCATCATCATGACATCGTGCACGAGGCGTATGTCTCCCAAGTTGCCAGACGATGCAGGGAGGTAGACTGTTGAGAAGCCTATGCAGCTTATGCGCACGAGCAAGCTGTCGGAGGTGCAGGGGAGAGAGAATACTCCCTCATCGCCAGTTATCATGCCATTAAGTACTGTGCTGTCAGATGGGTTAAGCAAAGCCACAGAGGCGTAGGAGACCGCTTGCCCTTTCTTGTCTATCAGTCTGCTGGAGATGTTACCTCCCTCGTCTAACAAGCGGTCAACAAAGATGTCCTTCCCCTGCGCGGTAACCCTGATGGGCAGGTTGCCTGTGAGTTCCCTTATTGCCTCTACAACGCCGGAGCTGACAATATCGGCAGAGACACTGAACTCCTCCAAGTCGCTAAATATGAACTGCACCCTATACTCCTTCTGCTGACTGGCAATGGAGGCAAGAGCCTCGCTAAGCGGCACGCCACGGAACGAGGCAGTAATGCCTTTTGCCCCAGCCGTCAAAGCCTGTAGGCAGAGAAGTGATAATATGATTATAGTCTTGCGCATTGTGGTTTACCTTTCTTCAGACATTTCGCGATTGTACTGGCGCACGCTCTTTCCTCCGCTTAGACGGAACGAGAATATCACTTCTATGTGGTGGTTGATGCGGTCGTTCCTGTTGTAGCCTATGTAATGCGCCACGGTGGCAGGGTTGCTGGTGACGGATGTGTTGCGGCCGCTTGTGAAGTGGAGGGGCGGGAGGTAGAGTGCGCTGATTCGCATCTTGCCGTGGAGCAGGTTCTTCTCCAGCAACAGGTAAAGGTTGTCATACTGGGTCTTGCTCCATCCCTGCGCCCATGCGGAGTAGGCGCAGCCGCCCGCATAGTTGGCGGCACAGACGAGATCCCACTTCTCAATGTAGTATTCGGCGTAGGCTTCGCATTCCCATCCGTTGACGCTGTGGTGGAAGTCCTGGTACTTGCCGCTGATGTGCCAATATTGCGCATTGGCGGAAAGGGTGAGAGCCTTTATCTTCTTGTCGAAGCTGAGGCTTGCCGCTGCCTTGTTCCACTTGGCGTTCTGGGGCATGGTGGAGGCATAGTAGCTCTGTGTCACACCGTCCTGCAAGGCACCGTATTGCAAGGTGGTGATGTTGGTGAACGTGCGTGGCTGGTAGTTGTCGCTCAGTTCCATGGTGAGGCACTTGAGGAAATGGTATCTGGCTTTCACCCAATGGGAGACGGAGGAGCGCAACAGTGGGTTTCCGCTTTGCCAGGAGAGCGAGTCGCTGAAATACCCGTAGGATGTCACCCTTTGGAGGTCGGGGTTGGAAACATCGCAGGAATAGTAGAGGCTCATCCACTGCTCCGCCTTCATCTTCTGGAAGTATGTTAACTTACCCACCCACGAGAGGTAGCGGTCACTTGCCTGGTCGCCCTTGGTGTGGTTAGTGGTGATGGAGGCGAGCACGCTTAGGCTTGCCTTGTCTGTGACGTTGTATGAGCCGTATGTCCACACTGTGCTTTGCTTCAGTGCGTAGTTGCTGAGCGCCTCACCCGTCTCCGAGCGGGTTTGTAGGTAGTGCTTCCATAGATCGTCGTAGCCAAGGGCGTAGTATATCTTGTCCTGAAGGAAGCGGCGGTTCACCTCCAGCTTGCCGAATGTATGGTCCATTCGGGTGTTGCGGTTATCGATGTTCTGGTATCCGCTCGTCTTCTCTAAGTCGTAGTCGGTATGCTCTGTGTAGTGGCTGTAAGTGAGGGAGGCGGTGTAGTTCCAAGCCTTTGTTTGCCCACGATAGAAGCCAGCGACACTATGGGTGGGAGCCATAGTTGAAGACAGGGATGAGGAGCCTATAGTGTCAGAGGGGGCAGAAGGTGTCAGGTTGTCGTCTTCGAGTTCGGTGCGCACCACGGTATTGCGCTTCCATTGCCTTTCCTTCGACTTATAGAACCGGTAGGAGAGGGAGGCGGAGTTGTGCTTGTCGAACTGATAGTCGAGGCTGCCACGCAGATTGCCGTTCCAGTCCTTTACCTTTGTGTTGCGTGAGCCGTCGGCATTGTCTATCACCTGCTCCGAGTAATGGTTGAGGGGGAACGTGGTATACGATAGGTTGTTCATATCCTCCTGTTCGGTGAATGGCTCGAAGTCAGTGAAGAAGTTCCACTTGTCGTGGGTGTATGTGAGGCACTGGTATGCGTTGAACTCATTGAAGTGCTTGCCTTTCAGTAAGCCGTCATTGGTGGGGTCGAGTGTGACGTGTGCCATGCCATTGTCCTCCCAGCCTTCGTAGTGTTCCTTGCGGCAGAGGTTGATGAGCACATCGTAGTCAGCGTACTTGCCTTTTGGAAAGGGTGTAACCTCTATTTTGTCGAAGCGGGCATGGTGGAGCTTCTTCAGGTACGACGCGTCGTATTCGAGGCTGTCCATAAGGATTATTATCTTAGTCTGCCCCTGGTAGCGAAGGTCGCCTGTCACCCTGTTGTAGGTCATCCCCGGCACTTTGCCTAAGAGTTCGCCTGTGTCGTAGCTTCCCTTGCGCATCTCGCGGGTGATATATATGATGTCTTTTTCTCTGAGATGCACTATATTTGAGGCATTTACCTCTATTTGCTCCAACATCATCGCATCCCGTTCCAGCCTTATGTCGCCCATTTTGTGCGGAGCTATGGCGAGCGTCAGAGGAGCGAAACCCACGGCATTCACTCTCATAATGAAGCTGTCAGTAGGGCAGGTGATGAAGAATGTGCCGTCTTCATCTGCTAATGCGCCAGTCACACGTGTGCTGTCTCGCATGTTGAGCAGTGTAACCAAAGCGTATGGCACAGCCTCTCCATTCTTGTCAACGAGGCGGCCCGACACGTTGCTGTATCCGTCACGCACAAGGTCCACGAAGATGTTTTTGCCCTGCAGGGTAACCATCACGGGGTAAGCCCCTATCACCTCATTGACGGCATCTATCACGTTCTCACGCACTATATCCACAGTGACTTTAAAACCTTCGAGGTCACTTACTATGAATTCCAGCCTATACTCCTTCTGCTGACTGGCAATGGAAGCAAGAGCCTCGCTAAGAGGCACGCCACGGAACGAGGCTGTAATGCCTTTTGCCCCAGCCGTCAAAGCCTGTAGGCAGAGAAGTGATAATATGATTATAGTCTTGCGCATGGTATGAAAGTGTGTGTGCCGACGTGCTTAGTTGACGGTAACGGTGTTCTCGCGACGGCTGAGTGTAAGATTCTCGAAGTGGTTCATTATGAGAATCACATCGTCGATGGTCATGGCGGAGTCGAGTTGCAGATAGAGGCGCAGTGACTTTATCTTGTCGCTCTTGTAGACCACGTTGATGCCGAAACGCTCCTCCAAGTCGTTCATTATGTATTGCAGCTCTACGTTGTCGAAGACTATCTGACTAACACTGTCCTGTGCTGCCTCCTCTATGGGAGCTGCGGTGTTGGTGTCGTAATCGTCCACAACAGCTGTCGGCTGTCCTTTGCCCGTCTGATTGAAATGGGTTACCATGCTGATGGCGGCAACCGAGACGGCAGATATGAACAGCAGTCCCACAATGCCCACAGCCACTGCCTTGCGCCAGATGTGCCTTGTCTGTCTGTCATGTCCAGCTTTAAAGCTATCCCATTC
>JAJPYT010000042.1 GCA_021204845.1 Prevotellaceae bacterium
TAGACATAGAAATATAGAATATCTAATAATGTTCGAACCGAAATATCTTTGCACAAAAAAGAGAAAACAATGAAAAGAAGGAGAATCGATTTTGGCCTATTGCTGTCGTTCACATTATGCATACCAACGAATTGCTGGTGCCAAACGCAGCTTTCATTACAGGATTGCTTAAATTACGTCCTAAGCAACAACCTCCAGTTGAAGACGGCCCAGAATGAGGAGTTGCAGGTAAGGGAGGCTATAACAGAAAACCGCGCCAAGCTCCTGCCGCAGCTAAATGGCTTCGCCTCGTTCGACGACAATTTCAAGCCACCCGTCAGCGCTACCGACCAGAGTGAGAATGGTGTGCCTTACTACATCACGCACACACTGCAATACTCTGCGGGTATGGGCATACAACTGAGCGTGCCGCTCTACGACCAGACCTTGTTGACTTCTATGCGACTGGTGAGGCAAGCCTCGGAGATGAGCGTCATCGAAGAAGAGAAGCTAAGAGAGGATCTCGTTGAGAATGTGGCAAAGATGTACTATATGGCTCAGGTGACCACCGAACAGATTTCGCTGATTGAGAGAAACATTCAGAGTCTCACTGAATTACGAAACCAGACATACGCCTTGGGGGAGAATGGAATGGCGTTGGAGGTGGATTTGCGGCGGGTGGACTTGAACCTGACCAGCCTGAGAACATCCAAGGACAATGCCTTGCTAATGCTTCAACAGCAATATAATTCGCTTAAATACATAATGGATTATCCGGCAGAAAGGGATTTTTCCGTCACTATCGCAGATATATCTCAAATCCAACAGATAGAGGCGTATGGCATGTCAAACGACCTGCCCGAACTGAGGATGGTGAGACAAAGTGTGAAGATTGCAGAAACTCAATTGCAAATGACAAAACGCGGCTATATTCCCTCGCTCTCCTTGACGGGATTCCTGCAATGGAATGCGTGGACGGGCGACTTGAAACGTTGGGGAAGCGGCTATCCCGACAATAAATTCTGGAACTCCTACGGGCTGGGAGTGACTTTGCGTATACCTATTTTCGACTCGCTGGACAAACGCTCCAAAATAAGAAAAGGGAGACTGGATGTTGCCAACGCGGAACTGAGAATGCAGGATACTCAGCGTGACTTGCAGGTTCAGTACGACAATGCCCTGAACGAGCGCGCCTGTGCCTTGCAAAACTATCAGCGCGAGAAAGAGGCATACGAGCTTGCGCAGGAAGTGTATGACGTGACTTCAGATCAATATACAGAGGGGGTCGCAACGATGACTGCCGTACTTCAAGACCAAATGAATGTGAATCAGGCGATGTCGGGCTATTTGGATGCTTATCTTAATTATCGACTGGCAAATCTTACCATACTTAAACTTTCAGGACTATTAAATAATTTGTTAAAATGAAAAATATGAAACCAATAAAGTGTGTTATGACTCTTGTGGGTCTTGCCGTCATTGGATGGGGCATTTATGAAGGCATTCGCGTGTTTGTGGATCATAGTGAAAACGAAACCAGCGATGACGCGCAGATAGAGCAGTACATATCCCCCATCAATGTACGTGCCACGGGGTATATTGAAAGGATTTGTTTTACCGAGCACCAGCATGTGAAAAAAGGAGATACGCTACTTGTGCTTGACCAACGAGAATATGCTTTACAACTCCGCCTTGCCGAAGCGTCGCTGAAAGACGCGGTGGCGGGAGACACTGTTCTTGGCGCGACCATCAACCGCACCCAGTATAGTGCATTGATGGTGGATAACAGTGTCGAAGAACTGAAAATCAGAATCAAGCAGTTGGAAAAAGATGTGCAACGTTACCAAAACCTTGTAGAGAAAAAGGCCGCAACAGAATTGCAACTCGAGCATCTGCAAGTGGAACTGGATGCCACTCGACAAGAGTTGGTCTCTCAGCTTCGACAGAAAGAGGCTGCCAAAAAGAGTGTGGAGGAAGCGAGCCTGCGTACAGGGTCTATGGAAGCGGCACGAGAAAAGGCGGAGGCTACTCTCGAGCAGGCCAGACTGAACTATTCATATACAGTGGTTCTTGCTCCGTGTGACGGTCAGGTGGGAAGAAGAGCCATAGAGGAAGGGCAGTTCATACCGGCTGGAACGGTTATTACCAACATCATCCCCGAACGTGAGAAATGGGTAATAGCCAATTTCAAGGAGAAACAAACAGGAAACCTTTATATAGGGCAGAAAGTCAGTATGACCGTCGACGCCATTGAGGGGCGTACCTACGAAGGACATATTACCCACATTGCGGGTGCCACAGGCAGTAAATTCTCCAACGTGCCTACTGACAACAGCGCGGGTAACTTTGTGAAGATTCAACAACGTGTTCCCGTCCGCATTGCCTTTGATGGACTTGCCCAGGAAGATTACGACCAAATGGTTGCCGGTATGATGGTAGTGGTAAAAGCCCATAAGTAAGATGAAGGGAGAAACGATATATTTTGAGAATCAGGTATTTCACTCCTGGGTTCCCAAGTGGGCATCCATATTCTTGCTGCTCATCCTGTTTATGCCCATTATGACGTGCGGCTCGATGTATAGTTCGGTTTCGGCTGACACGATAGGGGCATTGCAGCTTTGGTCTGAAGATTTTACCTTTTGTTCTTTGTGCGGAATGATTGGCACGTGTGCTGCCGCTCCTTTCTTTTACAAGGTGTCGTGCATTCGCCGCCACCGTCTGATGTTTTTGATGGGATTTGGCTTGTGGATTATATTGGGAGAGATTTGCCTGCGCACCGATGATGTTATCCTGCTATGTTTCTGTAACATCATTTTCGGCGCTTTGCGCCTGCTGCTCATGGCAGTAAACTTTGCCACTTTTGCCCGTCTGTGCTTGGGCCGCGATTTCCGCTATATGTTGGGACCGGCAGGTGACGGACGCACGACGCGACAATGGGATGATGTGGAAAAAGCAAAGTCGGCTATGGTTCCCATGGCCAATTTCTATTTTATGTCTATAGCAACAGCGGGCATCGGTCTAAGTTCTTGGTTTGCCAACTGGCATATATGGTCGGAAGTGCCCTGGCTTTGGAATATGATATTGGCTATACTGATGTTACTGATTTTCTTTTTGGAAAGGGCACGAGGATGGAAGGACGTGGATGAATCGGCAATGTCGTCCGATGACACTCCTATGATACCTGACGGGCGGTGCCCGTTTCTGCCTTGGAAGCGGGACGGGGGATTGAAATACCTGCCCGACTTTACCAGCATCTGCATGGTGTTCGGAGGGGCAGCTTATATTTTTGTATATGGCATGACGCTGGACTGGTTCTCGTCCGTTTACATGTGGACGGCTCTTGGCGTATCCATTTCGGGAATACTGGCCTTTACAGGCATCACGTTGGAGAGGAAAGAGGCAGACCGCTATTTCCGTATGGAACTTTTCGGGTACAAGAATGTATGGATAGCTATTATTGTTTACACGTTGGCTAATGTGCTCAACACCTCTTCCTCACTTACAAATGTGATGACCAGCGTCGGATTGCAATTGGACACACTTACCTCAAACCAGTTGACCAATTGGGGACCTTTGGGTTATCTTATCGGTTGCATATTGTTAGTAGTACTTCGTATGAAGTTCAATGTGGATTATAAATGGGTAATGTCTTTAGGGTTTGCCATCTTTGGCTATACGATGTGGTGGACTTACAACAGCGTACAGCCAGAGACTACTTATGGGGATATGATATTCATCACGATTGTACGTAACTGCGCACATTTTATCCTCTATTGCATTTGCATGATATACGCTTATCAACGTCTGCCTTATCGGTTGATGCCTACTTGGATTTGCTTGATGATAGGAGGGCGTAGCGTCATAGGTCCGTCAATAGGTGCGTCGCTCTATGGCTGCGGATTACAACACAGCCAGCTGCAACACCTGAGCAATTTGACAGGTAAGCTCGCCCCCGATATGCCGTGGGATATGGGATTAGAAGTGTCCTCCTCGCAGTCAATGTTGCTTGCCGTGAAGGAACTGGCGGGTTGTACTCTTTGGGCGACAATCATAATGATTGTGGTGTTGCTGGTGTTTGTTCCGTGGAAGAAACGGCGCTTGAAGGCGTATGAAATTCGAGACGAAGCAATTATTCCTAAGTGACGCATGTGAATCACCGCAGTGACGCATGTGAATCACCGCAGTGACGCACGTGAATCAGTGCGGTGACGAGCCTTTGTTTGTGCGGTGCCGATTAGCTTCGCTGAGGGGTTATCTTCGCTGAGGGCTTCGCCGTTGCTGCGCTCGGCAACGGTGGAACCCTCAGCGAAGCTAATCGGAGCGAGCTCCATTGCTCTCGCTTGCGGCACCGTTAGCTTCGCTGAGGGTTGCACCGTTAAGCTTTACTTTGATCTGAAAAAGAAAGAAGCAATGAGTTTTTTTAGTAAATTTGCGAACTGGAAAAAAGAAGGGGAAAGGTATGCGGACAGTAGTGCTTGACGGATATACAGTGAGCCACGGGGACATATCGTGGGAGCGCTGGAATGAGCTGGGAGACTTCGCCCTGTATGAGCGCACTCCCCGGAGTGATATTGTGAACCGGCTGAGAGACACGGAGATTGCCATCACGAACAAGGTGGTGATGAGCCGCGAGGTGATGGAGGCGCTGCCGCGGCTGCGATACATAGGCGTATTGGCGACTGGCTACGACGTTGTGGACGTGGCGGCGGCACGAGAGCTGGGGATAGTGGTGACGAACGTGCCGGCTTACAGCACTATGTCGGTGGCGCAGATGGTAATGGCCCACCTGCTGAACATAACGAACCGGGTGGCTCTGCATGCCGATTCGGTACGCCATGGGGGCTGGGAGCACGCTGAGGACTTCTGCTACTCGCTGGACACGCTGCAGGAGCTCGACGGGCTGGAAATGGGCATAGTGGGTCTGGGAAACATAGGCATGGCGGTGGCGCGTGTGGCTCAGGCGTTAGGCATGAGGGTGAGGGCACTGAGCAGCAAAGACGAAAGCGCGTTGCGGCACTTGGGGATAACGAAAGCCACCAGCGCTGACGAGCTATTCAGCCTCGCCGACGTGATTAGCCTTCACTGCCCGCTCACCGAGGCGACGCGCCATCTGGTGAACGCGGAACGCCTGAGACTGGTGAAGCCCACGGCTATACTGATAAACACCGCCAGGGGCGGACTGGTAGACGGAGAGGCGCTGGCGGCAGCGCTGAACGAGGGAAGGCTGAGGGCCGCCGGCATAGACGTGCTGGAGCAGGAGCCGCCCGCCGGCGGCAGCGCCCTGACAGGGGCGCGGAATTGCCACATAACACCCCACATAGCCTGGGCGACGCGGGAGGCGAGACGGCGGCTGATGGACACGGCTCTAAGGAACGTGTGGGCGTTTGTGAGAGGGGAGAGGCTGAACCGTGTGGCAGGATAGACCGTATGACTGACATGAGGCGATACTGCGACCTTTTCATTGACTTGGACGACACCATCCTTGACACGCGGGGGAACTCTGAACTGGCCATGAGGGAGGTGTTCGGCCACTATGGGCTGGAGCGGTACTTCGGCTCGTTCGAGGCGTTTAACCAGCCCTACTGGAGGGAGAACGTGATGCTGTGGACGGACTATGCGGCAGGGCGCATAAGCCGCGATTACCTGATAGTGGAGCGTTTCCGCCGCCCGCTCTCTTTGGGTAAGGGGCTGGAAGTGACCCCTGAACTGTGCCTTGAGATGAGCGATTTCTTCCTCCGCGCCTGTAGCACGAAGGGCGGAGTGATAAAGGATGCCCACAAGGTGCTTGGATACCTGAGGGCGAGGGGGTACAGGCTGCACGTTTGCAGCAATGGCTTCCACGAGGTGCAATACAAGAAGATGGAAGCCGCGGGGCTGCGTGACTATTTCCAGAGCGTGGTACTGAGCGAGGACGCGGGAGCTAACAAGCCAGCCTGGGAGTTTTTCGACTATGCCCTCAGGCAGGCGGGTGCCAGCAAGGAGACTACCCTGATGATAGGCGACAATTTCGTGACCGACATGGAGGGAGCACGGAAAGCTGGGTTGGACGTGATGTTTTTCAACCAGCATCCCGACGAGTTCACTGCCCCCGCTCCTGTGAACTACGAGATACACGCCTTAGGGGAGATAATGCGGATATTATGAGTGCGCGTGGTGTTTTGCTTTCCGCTTTGCTGCTTCCCCCGATGGCTCTCGCCGCGCAGGACACCTGCTTTGTGAGCTCGCCAGTTCCCGACAGTGTTTTCGCACGTATGGAGGGGAAAAGTTTCGCCGAGGGCTGCGCGGTGGCGCGCTCGGAACTGCGCTACCTGCGCCTTTCTTACATTTGCGGCGACGGACGGACAAGGCAGGGGGAGATGGTGTGCAACCGCCAGATTGCAGATGACCTCGTGGACATTTTCCGCCAGCTCTGGCTTTCAGGCTACAGAATCGGGCGCATGAGGCTGGTAGACGATTATGACGCGGACGACCAGAACTCAATGAAAGACAACAATACCTCTTGCTTCAACTACAGGTATATCTCTGGCACACGCACCGTCTCGAAGCATGGCAGCGGCATGGCTGTGGACATAAATCCTCTGTATAACCCCTACGTGTGCCGGCGGCAGGGAGGGCTGCACGTGGAACCTGCCGAGGGGCTGCCTTACGCTGCGGGCCGCGCCTCGCCGGGGAATGTGCCGTATAGTATAATTGGTCACGACGACCTTTGCTACCGCCTCTTCAAGGCGCATGGCTTCCGCTGGGGCGGTGACTGGACGCACAACAAGGACTACCAGCACTTCGAGAAATAACAGATTTATATCGAAATGGTGCGTTTGGTGATAAAAAAGTAAGCTAAAATGGTTAATAAACAAATAAAATGTTATAACTTTGCGCTATGAAAGATGAAAACGACAGCGAATCGGCACGACGGCTGATACATTTCACGAAGATGCACGGGGCGGGCAACGACTACATCTACGTTTACACCCCGGAGAACGAGATACCCTCTCCTGAGCTTGCGAGCATAGAGTGGAGCCGTCAGCATTTCGCGATAGGGGCGGACGGGCTTATACTGATAGGCAAGAGCCAGAAGGTGGGAGCTGACTTCACTATGAGAATCTTCAACAACGACGGCTCGGAGGCAAGGATGTGCGGCAACGGCGTGCGCTGCGTGGGAAAATATGTATATGACCACCATCTGACGGAAAAGAAGAGAGTGGCGATTGACACACTGAGCGGCGTTAAGGTGATAGACCTGCACTTGGGGCAGGACGGCACGGTGGAATCTGCCACAGTGAACATGGGCGAGCCCCTGCTGAGCAATCCCGACCAGTGCGACACAGCCGACGGAAGCCTGCTCTGCAAGCCCGTGGGCGACTTCAAGGGCACCTTCGTGTGCATGGGCAACCCTCACTGCGTGATATTCGTTGACGACGTGATGAAACTCCCCTTGGAGACCGTGGGTCCCGCGTTGGAGCATCATCCTCTGTTCCCCGAACGCTGCAACATAGAGTTCGCGACTCTGCTGCCCGACGGTTCCCTGCGCATGAGAGTGTGGGAGCGCGGCAGCGGCGTTACGCTTGCTTGCGGCACTGGGGCCTGCGCCACGGCTGTGGCTGCCTGCCTGAACGGAATACGCAAGCGTGAAAGCGATATAGTGATGGCCGGAGGCACTCTGCACATAGAGTGGAGGGAGCGGGACGGAAAAGTTTATATGACAGGACCTGCCGCCACAGCCTTCGAGGGAACAATAGAATTACCGAAACAATAAACAAAAACAACCGACACACATAAAGATTATGGCATTAGTAAATGAAAACTTTCTGAAGCTCCCTGTGAGCTATTTGTTCACCGACATCGCGCGCAAAGTGGCAACTTTCCAGAAGGAAAACCCTACGGCGCAAGTAATCCGCTTAGGAATAGGCGACGTGACGCAACCTCTGGCTCCCTCCGTGATTAAGGCTCTGCACAAAGCAGTGGATGAGATGGCGGTAAAGGAGACTTTCCGCGGCTACGGTCCCGAGCATGGCTATTCCTTCCTGCAACAGGTTATCATTGAGAATGACTTCGCTCCCCGCGGCATAAGCTTGGAGACGGACGAGGTGTTCGTGAGCGACGGGGCTAAGAGCGACACGGGCAATATAGGCGACATCTTAGGCTTGCGGAACACGCTGTGCATGACGGATCCCATTTATCCCGTTTACGTGGACTCCAACGCCATGTGCGGGCGGGCTGGTGACCTGAAGGATGGCGCTTGGAGTAATATTCTCTACCGTCCCTGCAACGCGGCTAATAATTTCGTGCCGGAATTGCCTGACAGGCACGTTGACATCATTTATCTATGCTACCCTAACAACCCTACGGGAACTGTTATCACACGCCAGGAACTGAAAAAATGGGTGGACTATGCGTTGGCAAATAACAGCATAATAATGTATGACGCGGCTTACGAGGCTTATATACAGGACGTGGGTATCCCTCACAGCATCTACGAGATAGAGGGAGCCAAGCGCTGCGCGATAGAGTTCCACAGCTATTCGAAGACGGCTGGATTCACAGGCGTGCGTTGCGGTTACACCATAGTACCGCTGGAACTGGAGGCCACCACCGCCGCTGGCGAGAGAGTGGCGCTAAACGCCCTGTGGAATCGCAGGCAGTGCACAAAGTTTAACGGCACGAGTTACATACAGCATCGTGGAGCCGAGGCAATCTATACACCAGAGGGGAAGGAGCAGATAAGGGCGACGATAGACTACTACATGGGCAACGCCAAGATTATGCGCGAGGCTCTCACAGCCGCTGGTCTCACAGTGTTCGGCGGAGTGAATGCGCCATATATCTGGTTGCAGACTCCCGACGGGCTCACCTCGTGGCAGTTCTTCGAGCAGTTGTTGAACGGACCCCACATTGTCGGCACTCCTGGCGTGGGCTTCGGACCATCGGGCGAGGGCTACTTCCGCCTCACCGCCTTTGGCGAGCGCGGAGATTGCGAGTGTGCTATGGAGAGACTAACGAAATGGCTAAGTTAAGGTAAAATTTATAATAACAAACAAAGTTTAAAGATTTAGGTATTATGTCATCAACACTAAGATTCCAAGTTGTGGGCGAGGCCTTCGGCAAAAAGCCGGTCTACGTGCCCAACTGTACGGAACGTCCCAGCGAGTTTTTCGCTAAGTATGTGTTTAACAGGCAAAAGATGTTTAAGTATCTCCCTGCCAAAGTTTACAGGAAAATGTGCGACGTTATCGACAACGGAGCATCTCTGGACCTGGCTACAGCAGACGCTGTGGCGGCAGGCATGAAGCAGTGGGCCATGGAGTTGGGTGTTACCCACTGCACACACTGGTTCCAGCCTCTAACGGAAGGCACGGCAGAGAAGCACGACGGCTTCGTGGAGCACGACTGGAAAGGAGGCATGGTGGAAGAGTTCAGCGGTAAGGAACTTATACAGCAAGAGCCAGATGCCAGCTCATTCCCCAGCGGCGGCATCCGTTCCACTTTCGAGGCGCGCGGTTACAGCGCGTGGGACCCCGCGAGCCCTGTGTTCGTGATTGGCGATACGCTGATGATTCCTACCATTTTCATCTCCTATACAGGCGAGGCTCTTGACTACAAGGCTCCGTTGAAGAAAGCCCTGCACGCAGTGGACAAGGCGGCTACAGCTGTTGCTCAGTACTTTAACCCGGAAGTGAAGAAGGTCGTTTCCAATCTTGGATGGGAGCAGGAGTATTTCCTCGTTGACGAGGGCTTGTTTGCCGCCCGCCCAGACTTGGTGATGACGGGGCGCACACTCATGGGGCACGACAGCGCGAAGAACCAGCAGATGGACGACCATTATTTCGGCTCTATCCCAATGCGTGTGTCCATGTTCATGAAAGACTTGGAAATTCAGGCTTTGGAGCTTGGCATCCCGTGCAAGACCCGTCACAACGAGGTGGCACCCAATCAGTTTGAGCTGGCACCAATCTTCGAGGAGACGAATCTGGCAGTAGACCATAACATGCTGATAATGGGGCTTATGCGTAATGTGGCTCGCAAGCATGGTTTCCGTTGCCTCTTGCATGAGAAGCCTTTTGCAGGTATCAACGGCAGCGGTAAGCATAATAACTGGAGCCTGAGCACCGACACAGGTATCTTGCTTCACGGTCCTGGCAAAACTCCCACTGACAACCTGCGTTTTGTGACCTTCGTGGTGGAGACGCTGATGGCTGTTTACAAGCATAACGGACTCCTGAAAGCTTCGATAATAAGCGCCACAAATGCCCACCGCTTAGGAGCCAACGAGGCACCTCCAGCGATTATCAGCTCTTTCTTGGGCAAGCAGCTTAGCGATGTCCTTTTGGCTTTGGAGGAGAGCGACGACGACAAACTCTTTAATCTCAGTGGAAAGAAGTCCATGAGTCTCGACATTCCGCAGATTCCAGACCTCATGCTCGACAACACTGACCGCAACCGCACCTCTCCCTTCGCCTTCACGGGCAACCGTTTCGAGTTCCGCGCTGTGGGTTCGCAAGCCAACTGTGCCGCTGCGATGATAGTGCTGAATACTGCTGTCGCTGACGCTCTGACTGATTTCAAGACACGTGTGGACGCTCTCATTGCCTCTGGAATGGACAAGATTAAGGCTATTGTCAAGGTCGTTAGAGATGACATAAAGACTTGTAAACCAATCCATTTCGATGGAAACGGTTACAGCGAGGAGTGGAAGCAGGAGGCTGTGCGCCGTGGCTTGGATGTGGAGAGCAGCGCACCACTCATGCTTGACCAGTATGTCACCCCGGAGACAATTGCCATGTTCTCACGCATGGAGGTCATGAGCGAGTGCGAATTGCGCGCCCGCAACGAGATAAAATTGGAGACATACACGAAGAAAATACAGATAGAAGCCCGAATATTTGGTGACCTCTGCGTCAATCATGTAGTTCCTGTCGCCACTCGCTATCAGAGCCAGCTCATCGACAATGTGCACAAGATTAAGGATTTCTTCCCTGCCGACGAGGCTGAGAGACTCTCTGCCAACAACGTGGAGCTGATTCGCAAGATATCCTCCCACACCAGTTTTATCACCGAGAATGTGGACAAACTGATAGAAGCCCGCAAGGTGGCTAATGTGCTGGAGGACGAGCGCGAGAAGGCAATAGCCTATCACGACACGGTCGCTCCTCTGCTTGAGAGCATACGCTACCACGTGGACAAACTGGAGATGATAGTAGATGACGAGCTCTGGCCTCTGCCTAAGTATCGCGAAATGCTCTTCATCCGTTAACAAAAGAAATTCTCAACCTGCCATAGGTTTCGGGGGCGAGGGCACCAGTCTTGGACCTTTCGCCCCTGAATGTGTGAGTAGTGGAATCTTAATTAAAAGGAAGTTCCCTTTCCTTATTTGAACCTTATTTGTAGTGCGAGGTCGAAATAGTAACGGTCTCCCTCGCGATAGATTTTACCCATATTATGACGTTTGCTGTCTGGGGTATCAAACTTCGTGTTGTTTATTAGATAGTCTTCCAGCACATTGCGATTATATATATGGAAGCAAACTACTTCACCGTTTTCTTTGACAACAAGATAGCCACCAGTTGCCTCAAAATATCCTGACCAAGGTGTCGCTGGAAGCATTCCGAGGGCTACCGCAGTCATCAGTGATTTAATTTTATATTCGTAAAACTTATGCCCATTTTGCATGTCAAAGCGCATAGGGTTAACCTCATTGATTCGTTCGATAGCTTCCTTAAAATTCTTCTTCCTCTCAAGATAGCTGTTGCTCAACATCCAAGCGACGATTTCGGGCATGGAGCTGTCTATCATTTGCAAGTTGCCTCTAAAGATATCACTGGGAATGCTATCGAACTCTAAGCGACAACCTTTGTCTTGTATGGCTTTGATGCGTTCTTGCAACTTAGCTTTTCCCGATTTACTGTTAATTGATTCGTCTGTATCGTCATCCATCTGTCCATCAAAAAGTAGATATCTGATTTTCTTGGCTTGCGAGTCGTAAAGTAAGGT
>JAJPYT010000123.1:0-5529 GCA_021204845.1 Prevotellaceae bacterium
GTATTAAACTCTACATTCAATGAAAAAGAAATTTGTATGTTTTTCCTTGATGGCGATAATGATGACCGCTGTCGTGGGGACAATTGTTTCTTGTAAGGACTATGACGAGGACACCTATGCCAACCTGCAAGGACAATTGGATGAAAATGCTTCTGTTGATGAGGCACTGCAGGCACTGCTGGACAACTTGAAAACTGTTCAGGATGCGCTGGCGGTGGAGCAAGGCGTGATGAGCGCGGCTCTGGGAGAGCAGGAGAAGACAATTAGCAATTTAAAGGATGACCTGCAGAATCAGATCAATCAGTTGCAGTTAGACGACCAGAGCAATACGGATGAGTTGCAGCAGCAGATTGATGATCTCGTAGGTCAGATTGAGAGTGTTGATGGTCAGATAGGTACTTTAGAGGCAGCTATAGATCTGCTTCAGAAGGCTGACAGTGTAACCAACGTGGCTATTGACGAGATTAACAATGCCTTGGCCGATTCGCTCGCGCAGGTGTATGTTACTGTTTCCGGCATGAGCGAAGAAATACAGGGCTACAGTGATGCTTTCAGTAAGTTGGCTGAATACCTGCCCGCTGTCAAGGAAAATTCTGAAGCTATCGAGAAGCTGCAACAAGCTATTGAGGGCCTCGAATCTTGCACTTGT
Organism: Prevotellaceae bacterium; assembly: GCA_021204845.1. GTDB lineage: Bacteria > Bacteroidota > Bacteroidia > Bacteroidales > Bacteroidaceae > Physcousia. Next base: position 650 of record JAJPYT010000123.1, read on the forward strand.
GGCGATGCCTTGGATGCTACTTATGCCGATACCATCGCAAACCACTATGCGAAGTTGCTCGATGTGATAGAGACCGCCACGTATGCTAACGCTTTGGCAGAAGCCGACTCTGTCCGTCTGGATGGTGCCGAGGGCAATATTATCTATCTCCTGGGGTTGGTAGAGAATTTCTTGACTGCTGAAGATATTGCGGATCTTGCTAATATTTCTGATCTTCAGGCTACTCAAGAGAGAATTGAGGCAGTGAAAGACAGCCTTAGCAATGTTACAGCTAACCTTACCAATGTTACAGATAGCCTTGGTGGTGTTATAGCTGGAATGTCTGGCATTCTGGATGAGGCTAAGGCTTATGCTGACTACCTCGCACAGAACATATATAAATACATATATTCAACCCAGGATTCCATCCAGAATGAGAATATAGGCGGTCTGCAAGATAACGTTATTTCTCTTCAAAATTTCCAAGAGGGAGCTGTAGCAGCGCTTGCCCAGCATCGCAGTGAGATAGATGACCTCAAGTCAAGAGCTGAGACTCTTGAGGGTAAGGTTGATACGTTGACGACTTCTTTGAACGACCTTCTTAAGTTGCAGGATGTCCTGAACCAGTTGGTGACCAGCGTCCTGGTTCAGGGAACAGAGAATCCTGTCTTTGGTACACTGTCATTGCCGTTGAACATCAACAGCAACGTGCTGGCTGCTTACTATGGCAACTTGAGCGAAGAGGCATACTTCCCAACCACAAGTGAAACTTATTATGTAGGTTCCGAGAACGATGTGTTCACAGAGGATGACGCCAATATGCTTGGTGTTACTTTAGATGCGACGTTGCCCGTATCAGATGAGGGCTATCTCGTTCAGGATGAGGAAGGCAATGCAGGTACACTGTATCTGACAGTGAACCCGAACACAGTTGACTTCACTGGTCTGACGTTCTCTCTCGAGAACAGTATCGGTGAGGAGTCTGGTGTCAAGCTGGGCAAGCTCACTCCTTCTGACCACAAGTTGACCTTTGGTTACACAAGGAGCACCGACAATGGCTTCTACGAGGCACCTGCCACTGTTACGGCTGATGTTATAGAGGATGTTGCTCCAAGAATTGAAATCAGCGAACTTAAGGAAGTTGTTTCTGAGTTGAAGAGCTACGTTACAAACGGTTTTAGTGGTCTCAATGTTACCGACATCCTTTCCACTCTCTACACACAGTTCACCGACGTGCTTGACGCTGAGGCAGTTTGTGCTGCGTGGACCGATGCTGAAGGTGTGAGCCACAAGACTTATTCTCAGTATTCTCTTGCCGCCACAGCGGTTAAGCCTCTGTCGTATGCCTTCATGAAGGATGCCAACTACCAGAACTTCCCAGGCATTGGCAGGCTGGAGAGTTTCATAAACAATATCTTCAATAGCATCAGTATTCCTAATTTCGACCTTTCTGACTATAACTTCAGTGAGATTGGTAATATTACTTTGAATGAAGATGGAAGGGTAACAACTACGGTTACGATTCATTTTGATGCTGGAGATCTGATTGATCAAACAATTTATGTCAAGGATGATAACGGTAATGTAATAGGTAGTGCTGAAGTAACGAATGGAGCTATTGACAAAGATGATGTTGAAGTAGAGATAGACATCACAGACTTAATTTCTGACTTGGAAGGTAACATCAATGATATCATCGACGAGTTTAACAGCTATCTGAGCCAGATCAATGATATTCTTGCTGAGCTTGAGCAGGTCAACAGTATCTCCAGTACTTTAGACAATGCCCAGTCTAAGATTATCTCTTACCTCGACAAGCTGAACACAAGGCTCTGCAACATTGTTAACTCTGTAAATAAGACTTTGCAGCCGATAATGCTGGTTCAGACCGACGACGGTTATGTAAAGGTGAGCGGAATACAGTCCGCACCTACAGTGATCTCCAGTGGTGATATCAATCTGATTCCGACTTCGTTCACTGGCGAGATACTTGCTCCGGCTTATCAGAAGCTGATAGGTGTCACCAACGTTTATTCACTCGATCTCTCAGAGAGCGCACAGACCGAGGAGACAACTTCTGGTCCTGGTGGTCAAGGTGGTCCAACTTTCACGACTGAAGGAGCTCCTGGTGACAACATGGGAGGTGGTCCTAACGGTGATCAAGGTGGTCAAGGCGGTCCTGGTCAGCAACAGCAGGTAGGTGAGCTCACTCAGGCTCTCCAGACTGTAAACAGCAGCAGCGACAAGTTAGGAACAGTTGTTAGTGGCGACACAAGGTCTATCGAGGTATCCGGCTTGCAGGCAGGCTACATCTACGAGTTCCTGCTCTCGGCGGTTGACTACAGTGGTAAGGTGACAGCCGATAAGTTCTACATCAGGGTTGCTGAATGATAAATTAGAGAAATATCCAGATGAAAACTTTAGCCGTCGGGCGGCGGTGGCGGCAAGCGGCTTCCGCCCGACGGGACAAAGAAACAAAAAGAAATAAAATATAATGATCATGAAAATCAAAAAAATATTGTTTTCCTGCATGTTGGTTATGGGTTGCCTCACAGCGGCCGCCCAGGAGCCTGAGGTAAAGACGGAGAACGTCTTCAATCCTCACTGGTACTTACAGATACAGCCCGTGGGTGTTCAGTACACTCTGGGAGAGTTGAGCTACAACCGCTTGACCTCTTACAATGTGCAGTTGGGTGCTGGATATCAGTTCAATCCAATCATTGGTCTGCGTCTCTCCGTGAACGCATGGCAGAGCCGTGGTGGTCTGAAAGAAAGCGATATCCGCTATAAGTATAAGTGGAACTATGTGGCTCCTATGGTAGATGCCACAGTCAATTTGACCAATGTGTTCTGGGACTACAATCCTCACCGTGTGTTCAACTTCAGCGTGTTCGCTGGTGTGGGCGTGAATGTTGCCTGGAATAACGACGATGCTGCCGACGTGCAGCAGGCTCTGAGTGACTACAACATGCGCTATCTGTGGGACGGCACAAAGGCCCGCATGGTAGGCCGCGCAGGTCTTATGATTGACTTCCGCCTTTGCGACGCTGTTGTGCTTGGCTTGGAAGCTCAGGCAAACACTCTCAGCGACCATTACAACTCGAAGAAGGCAAGCGATGCCGACTGGTATTTCAATGCTCTGCTTGGTATAAAGGTAAACCTTCGCAAGACATATAAGGTGAAGGAGATAGTTCCTCCCGAGGTTCCCGAGCGCGTAGTGGAGCGTGTAGTGGAGCGTGTAGTGGAGCCGGCTCCAGAACCACCAGCGCCTCCCGCACCTCCTGTAGTTGTTGAGCCTCTGCGCCGCGATGTGTTCTTCCAGATCAACAGCGCCCGCGTCACCGACATAGAGAAGCAGAAGGTAGCCGAGATAGCGGCATATATGCAGAAGAATCCCGACTCCAAAGTTCAGATAACCAGCTACGCCGACAAGGCAACAGGTAATGCCACCATCAACCAGCGTCTGTCTGAACAGCGCTGCCAGAGCGTAGCAACTTGCCTGAAAGATGAGTTCGGCATTGCTGAGTCGCGCATAAGCATCTCCGCTAAGGGTGACACAGAGCAGCCGTTCGATACTGACGCCATGAACCGCGCCAGCATCTGCATAGCTCAGTAAGTATAATTAGAGTTGTAGTCTGCCGCTTTTAGCCGAGTGGCGGACTACGGCTTTCTTTTTTACCTATAAAGCCTTTCCCTCTTTTTACGGACTATATGTCCACCATGCTGGAGGGAAGGCTTTTTTAGTTTATAAACACACACTATCAGATTATGTGTAAGAAGATATTTTTGGTTTTGCCTTTGGTGTTGCTTTCAGCCGTGATGGCACAGGCGCAATACACTACAGACGGTTATTACCGTGTGCAGAATGTCTCTACAAGCCGTTATATAGTTGTTCTGGACGACAAGGGCAGCTTGGATGTAGCTACCACTGACGCTGACCTTGGAGCTCTTAAAACCTTTTCTGGCTTTGATGCTGTGGTCTCAACCCCTGGTTCTATCATCTATATAGAGAAGAAGGGGAGTAGCGGCTATGTGCTTTATTCCCAGGGGACTGATACTTACAGTATAGTGAGCGTCTATCTGAAGTTGCTGGACAACAAGGACGGATCTTACAAAGCATACGCCTCAAAGAACTCAATGGTTAAATATCTGGTTGATCAGAGTGGTAACTACAATCCTGGCACTATAAGTACTGGCAGCAAAACATCAGCGACATCAAACTGGTATATCTTGCCCGTTAATAACACGGACGAGAATCAATACTTTGGCATTACACCTGAATGTACTGTGGGCAGCGACCATTACACGACTTTCTATGCCTCGTTCCCCTTCTCTTTCGCGTCAGACGGCATGGCTGCCTATTACGTGAGCAAGGTGGGAGTGGCTAACGACGGCTTTGGCATGGCTGTATGGAAGGAAGTGACCGCTACCTCTGTGCCTGCCTCCACGCCAGTTATAGTGAAGTGTTCGTCTACCGACCCTGCCTCCAACAGGCTCGATTTGCTTTCTTCCTCTTCCACTTCCATCTCTGGCAACCAGTTGATCGGACGCTATTTCTGCAACGACGTGAGGTTGACCCACCGCAATGTGCTGGAATACGACCCTGCCACAATGCGTGTGCTTGGTCTGACTTCCGACGGTTCGCTGGGCTTCATAAAGGTAGATACCGAGACTCTCACTTATATCCCGGCCAACACCGCTTATCTTTCTGTCTCTGAGGACTGCCCTGATGAGCTGAAACTCGTTACCGAGAGCGAGTATGAGCAACTGCTTGTTGAGCATGAGAATGTGGATACAAGTGGTGGTGACGATAACACAGGAGATGAAAACGTCGAGAATGGCGATGATAACAAGGGTGACGACAACGTTGAGAATGGCGATGATAACAAGGGCGATGACAA
>JAJPYT010000123.1:5629-11530 GCA_021204845.1 Prevotellaceae bacterium
ATAACAAGGGTGACGACAACGTTGAGAATGGCGATGATAACAAGGGCGATGACAATGTTGAGAACGGTGACGATAACAAGGGTGACGACAACGTTGAGAATGGCGGAGATGAGAACGGTGATGATGACCAGGAAGTTGAGCTCGGAGTTGAAGCCATTAATGACGCTACGCAAGCACGCTCTGGCGTATACACTCTCTTAGGCGTTAAGATCTCCGACACGAATGTCCTTCCCGCAGGCTGTCCTGCCGGCATATACATTGTTGGCGGCAAGAAAGTAATTGTACTCCATTAAACTCTTTTAGTCACAGGAGGAGAGTTCCCTATAATGATTCCAGGTTTCATTCCATAGTTTCATAGGAATGAAACCTGGAATCTTCTAATAACAGCAAGATTTCAGATTTCATATCATTCTGTTCCTATATAGTGAAATCTGAAATCTTGGAAAAGTAACGAGGACATGAGAGCGCCTTCAGCGCTCAGACAGCTTGCGAATTCGTGTTATGATATGCAAATTGTCACCGCACGAACGCGGCTTGGTCACCGCACGAACGAAGACTGGTCACCACACCGATTCACGTGCGTCAGTGCTGTGATTTTACCTGTTGACATACTTATCGTATGAGTTTTACGGGCTAAAAGAGTTTGCGGGTGAAGCGGACGTTAATTACGGGATATACTTTGAAAGCACTGATGGCATTAACGTAGTTGCCCACTTTTCCTTTTATGTGGTTAACCTCTTTTGAGAGGTTTGTGCCGTCGTGAGTGATTATCTCTGGCGTGCCGCCCCAGAACATGGCACCGCAGTCGAACGAAATACCGAAGCGGTCGTCGTTGCGCAGAAGATTTCCTCCGTATCCGAAGCCTAAATAAGGCCTGAAGGCATTCACCTTTATCTTAGCCCTGACCATGCTTTTCTCGTCTGGCTCCATGTTGTAAGGCGTGCCGTCCGCTTTCTTGTCACCCACGTAGATGCCCAAGCGCCCGTATGACAATATCTTCTGCTCTATCTCAGGATCGAGATATACGTCGTCATACAGGGGCTCGTCGTTCAATACCTTGTCATACAGATTGTTGTAAACACTCACACCAACCAGTGAGACCATATCCTCCGTAATGTTGACTGCCTTTGCCACTCTTGCGGGACCTACATAGAAGCCCGCGGTGAAGTGCCAGTTTTTCTTGTGGAAAGGGAAAACATCTGCCAACAGATGGAAGTTGCAGAAGCGTGGCTCGCCCTTCATGTTAACCTTGTCTTCGATAGCATATCCGCTTATTTCCTCGAACCTATCCTTCAGTTTCTCGAATTTGGTGTCAGTCCAATTCCCGTTCTCGTCGAACTTACCGCTCTCGAGGTTGAAGTCCATCATAGCCGAGAGGTGTGGCATGAAGGAAACTCCAGTCCTTATCTTCACCACATTGCTGATGGGAGTAGCAAAATCTACGCCAAGCCCCGTGGTACCCGCAGTGATGCTAAAGTCGAGATGCCTGAATGCCATAGGTTTGGACGTGCCTGTTTCTTCCTTAGTTTGCCCTAATGCAGCCAGCGACATCAAGCAGGCACAAGCTGTCAGCGCATATTTTGCTTTCTTCTTCATTCCTTCTACTATAAATAATTCCAATTACCACCAGTAACTCCCTCCGCGAGAGCTCTTCAATCTTAAAACTTTTCTTACAGTAATATATTACTTGCTGTGCAAAGATACGTCATTTATGCTAATAAAAGAAATAAGAGACGAAAAAAGGAGAGACATAGAAGAATACGTCCCTCCTTAAACCTTATTTCAGCTGAGAGCAGGCAGGATTTACTTGATATTACCCACGCTAATGAGGTATTCCGCTATCTGCACTGCATTAAGCGCGGCTCCCTTCTTAATCTGGTCTCCCACGAGCCAGAATGTGATGCCGTTCTCGTTCGCAAGGTCCTTGCGTATGCGGCCCACGTAGACATCGTCTTTCCCTGCCAGGAACAGGGGCATGGGGTAAACCTTGTTGGCAGGGTCGTCCATCAGCTTCACGCCATGTCCTTCCTTAATAGCCTGTGCGAACTGCTCGGGGCTGACGGGTCTCTCCGTCTCTGCCCATATTGCCTCGCTGTGGCTGCGCAGCGACGGCACTCTCACACACATGGCAGAGCATGAGGCATCGGTATGCATTATCTTTCTCGTCTCGTTGAACATCTTCATCTCCTCTTTCGTGTATCCATTGTCGGTGAACACATCTATCTGGGGAATAACGTTGTAAGCCAATTGATAAGCGAACTTTTCCACGGTCACAGGTTTGCCCTCAATGAGCTCGCGGTACTGCTGTTCCAGTTCTGCCATAGCCGCGGCACCGGCTCCACTGGCTGCCTGATAAGAGGCCACGTGTATGCGCTTTATGTGGCTTATGTTCTCGAGGCACTGCAAAGCGACCACCATCATAATAGTCGTGCAGTTGGGATTGGCGATAATCCCGCGCGGGCGCTGGAGAGCGTCGGCAGCATTGCACTCTGGCACCACGAGGGGCACATCGCTGTCCATGCGGAAAGCGCTGGAGTTGTCAATCATCACTGCCCCATATTTTGTTATGGTGTCGGCAAATTCCTTCGATGTGCCAGCTCCGGCACTGGTGAAAGCGATATCCACACCCTTGAAGTCATCGTTGTGCTGAAGCAGTCTTACCTCTATTTCCTTGCCGCGGAACGTGTATTTTGTGCCAGCGCTGCGCTTGCTGCCAAACAGCAGAAGTTCGTCAACAGGGAAGTTTCTCTCCGCCAATACACGCAGGAACTCCTGCCCAACAGCACCACTCGCGCCAACAATAGCTACTTTCATAACCAGTATGTTTTTAAAGTTTTGCGGATGCAAAATTAATATATTTTTCAGGGAAGACAAAGGTTCTGCCCGAAAATGTGCCTTATGCCAGAGCCAAGAGCAACGCCTTTTTAACGAGGGCGGCAAAGATTCCGTTGAAATTAGGGCGTGAGAATGACAAATTATGCCTAACTTTGCACATGGATACCATGAAAAAACACGGATGACAGCCCTTTCCCAGATATTGCTTAGCGCAGGCGGAGCCCTGATAACCGACCCTACATGGACGTTCTCGCTCGTGTTGCTCATCATTCTGATGGCGCCCTTCCTAAGCCGCTTCTATATTCCGTATATAGTGGGGCTTATATTGGCTGGCATCTTAATAGGGCAATATGGCTTCAACATCATAGAGCGTGACCGCAGCTTTGAGATATTCGGTCAAGTGGGCGTTTACTACATCATGTTCATGGCTGCCCTTGAGCTCGATGTCGGCTCTGTTCAGCACTATGGCAGGCGAGGCTTCCAGTTTGGTGTCCTCACGTTCCTGCTTCCCTTCGTCTTGGGCGGAGCTGTGTCGCATTGGGTTCTTGGATTTGATCCTCTCACCTCGGTGCTAATGGGCTGTATCTACGGCTCCCATACACTGGTCACGTACCCTGTTGTGGGGCGTTATGGTCTGGCAAAGCACCGCACGGTGGTAGTGGCGGTAGTCTCAACTGCGGTTGCCATGTTTGCAGCCCTGCTCATCCTGACCATAACAGTTGGGTCTCTCAGCCCCGATTCCGGTTGGCTTCGTTGGCTCATCTTCGCTGGCAAGTGCGTGGCATATTTCATAGTGTTGTTCATTATTTACCCGAAGGTGGGCAGATGGTTTCTCCGCCGCTACAGCGACAATGTGGGGCAGTTCATCTTCATCCTTGTCACCATGTCGTTCGGAGCCGCTTTTGCTGCCCTATGTGGGCTGGAGGGCTTGCTGGGAGCTTTTCTTGCCGGTCTCGTGTGCAATCGTCTCATCCCTCGTACCTCGCCCTTGATGAACCGCATAGAGTTTGTAGGCAACGCGCTGTTCATACCCTATTTCCTCATCGGGGTAGGTATGATAGTGAACATTCGGGTGCTCTTCACCGACCCCCATACTATTTGGCTGGTGGTGGTAATGGTTGTCACTGCCACTCTGCTTAAGTTCCTTGCCGCTTTGGTGCAGAAGTTCCTTACCCATGGCTCGTGGGACAGTTGCGTGCTTATGTTCGGACTGACGAACGCACATTCCGCCGGGGCCTTGGCTATTGTGATGGTGGCTTCCTCTCCGGCTGTGGGGCTTATGGACAGTTCTGTCATAAACGGGGCTGTGATGCTGATACTCTTTTCGTGCATCTTCAGCAGTTTTGCCACCAACTACGGCGTGCAGCGTCTGGCTATGAAAGACACGACTCCAGAGAAGAACCGCGGTTCTTTCCACGGAAAGTGCCTTGTCACATACAGCCAAAAGGACAGTGTGGAGGCAATGACCATGCTGGCAATACTCATTCGTAACCCTTATATACCAGATTCCCTGATGGGGTTGAGCGTGGCTTACGACGAGGGCGACACCTCGGGCGAGGACTTGTACAACAGAGGAAAACAGCTACTTGAGAAGGCGCAAGAGATGGCAACCGCCTCTGATGTCTCAATGACAACGCTTAACCGCATCTCCACAAACATTGTGAGCGGTATACTCCACACAATGAGGGAGTATGATTGTGGTGAGGTGATTGTCTGCCTTGCCGACCGCACCACGGGCATGCCGAAGTCTTCTTTAGGTAAGGTTATCGACAGCCTTATTGAGGGTTGCCACCGAGAGGTGATGGCGCTTCGCAGCATAGTTCCCGTGGGAACATTGCGCAGAGTGGTGGTGGCAGTGCCCAGCAAGGCGGAGTATGAGGTGGGGTTCTACAAATGGCTTGAACACATTTGCCGTATAGGTGAGCAGCTTGATTGTCCGCTTGTCTATCATGCCCATCCCCAAACTTTACCCTATATAGTGGGATATATGGCAAGGCTCCATGCCAGCGTGAGAGCTGAGTATCACGAGATGAGCCAGTGGGGGCAACTGATGAATCTGCCATCTGTGTTGAGTGAAGACGAGATGATAGTGATAGTGACCGCCCGCCAGGGATTCATCTCTTATCGACGTGAGTTCGACTCCCTGCCTTTGCAGATTCACCGCTACTTTAGTCATACCAGCGTGATGTTGCTCTATCCCGATGAGTGGGGAGACCCGATGGAGGATGTCTCCATTTTCGCTCCTAACGGGCGTGCCGTCACTCGCAAGAGCAACTGGCTGAGGCACATGCTCAATCTGAAATAGGTTCTATTGACTCTTCGGGGCTAATGGGGGAAGTGTCTATAACCCCGTCGTTCATGTGTATGGTGCGGTCGGTCAGCAGGGCAAGGCTCTCGTCGTGGGTGACAATGACGAATGTCTGTCCGAAGCTGTCACGCAGGTTAAAGAAGAGTTTGTGCAACTCTTCCTTGTTCTTTGAGTCTAAGCTGCCCGATGGCTCGTCCGCCATCACCACTGCCGGGTTGTTCATAAGCGCGCGCGCCACTGCCACTCGCTGTTTCTCTCCTCCGCTAAGTTCGTTGGGCTTGTGGCTCAGTCGGTCGCCCAGCCCCATAAAGTCAAGCAGCTCCACCGCGCGCTTTCGTGCGCTCTTCCTGTCCGAGCCGCCTATGAAGGCTGGTATCATGACGTTTTCCAGCGCCGTGAATTCGGGGAGCAGCTGATGGAACTGGAACACGAAGCCGATGTTCTGGTTGCGGAAGCGCGCCAATTTTGCTTGTGAGAGGCGGCTTACATCCTGTCCGTTTATCTCCACCGTGCCAGTGTCCGGCTTGTCAAGCGTCCCGAGTATTTGCAGTAAAGTCGTCTTGCCTGCCCCGCTTGGTCCCACTATGCTCACCACCTCACCTTTCCCGATATCTAAGTCTATGCCTCGCAACACTTGCAGTGTGTCGAAGCTTTTAGTTATGTTTCGTGCTTTTATCATAACTGTGTTTTTGAACTAATTATGGCTCAATCTCTCAAGCATCCTATAGGTATAACGTACACGCCGTCTTCACGCCGAT
>JAJPYT010000015.1 GCA_021204845.1 Prevotellaceae bacterium
GGTTGATATATATACCACCCACACTGTGCAATTAAATATATTTCACCCTGATAGTATCAAAGGGGGAGGTGACAGACGCGCGTCACCGCACAGATTCACATTGGTCACCGCACTGAATCACACTTGTCACCGCAGTGAATCACACTTGTCACCGCACTGACTAAGGCGTAAATGGAAAATGCTCGCTTGCCCGCTTAGATGAGGTACTGGCTGGAGATGCTCTTGTTGTGGAGGACGCAGCGGATAGCCTCGGCAATGAGTGAGGCAATGGAGATTTGCTTCACTTTGGAGCCGCCCCGAACGTAGGGGATGGAGTCCGTGAACACAATCTCGGTGAGGGAGCTGTTCTGCACCCGCTCGGTGGCGTTGCCGCTCATCACGCAGTGGCTCGCCACGGCACGCACGCTGCGGGCTCCGCGCGACATCATCAGGTCAGCCGCGTTGGTTATTGTGCCAGCCGTGTCTACCATGTCGTCAACTATCACCACATTGGCATCGGTGACATCTCCGATAATCTGCATCTCTGCAATTTCGTTGGGGCGCTTGCGCGTCTTGTTGCACAGCACGAGGGGGCATTTCAGATATTTGCTGTATGTGTTGGCACGTTTTGAGCCGCCAACGTCTGGTGCGGCAATAACGAGGTTTTCCAGGTTGAGACTGTCAATGTAGGGCAACATCACGCTGCTGGCATAGAGGTGGTCCACAGGCACGTTGAAGAAGCCCTGTTCCTGGTCGGCATGGAGGTCCATGGTGATGAGTCGCGTGATACCCGCCACGGAAAGCATGTCTGCCACCAGTTTCGCTGCTATGCTCACACGGGGCTTGCTCTTGCGGTCTTGCCGCGCCCAGCCGAAATAGGGCACCACGGCGTTCACTGTGCGGGCAGAGGCACGCTTTGCGGCATCTATCATCAGCAGCAACTCCATGAGGTTGTCGGCATTAGGGAAGGTGCTCTGAACGAGAAAAACGTCCTGACCGCGTATGGACTCGTCGAAGCAAATCTCAAACTCGCCGTCGGAAAAGTGCGCCACGGACATGTTGCCCAGCTCGCAGTGGAGTTCGGCACAAATCTTCTCTGCCAAGTATTTTGTCACCGTGCCGGAGAAGACTTTAAAATTATTATTGTCGCTCATTTATTGTAGATACGTAATATAAGTTTTCAGTCTTATAGTGTCAGCCCAAAGCCTGTCTCAGCTTGCGGAAGTGGGCTATGAGGTCCTTGTAGTCGCAGCCGTAGTGGATGTTGAACCGCTTCCAGATGTCGCCCCTTATTACCACTCCGCCGAAGCCCAAGTCGCGAAGTTTGTTGATATTCTCGAGACAGATGCCGCCCTGTGCCATCACTCTGCGGTCTATGATGCCCTCGCGGGAGGCGTCGCGCAAGGTCTGTTCGGTGAACTGGCTCACGTAGCGAGGCTCGGATATGCTGTCGAACACGTTTTTCAGCACCACGTACTTGCTTGCCTGCTTGTACTGCCTCACCTCGTCGAGCGTGTAGCAAGTGCGCGATACTATGTCGCGGTAGTCGCTCGGGGGGGTGGGGTTGTGGTGGCTGAGGTGGATGCCCATGAGCGAGAACTCCTCTTTCAGATAGAAGTGGTCCTGCACAACTATGTGACTGTGAAACTCTTCGGGGATGAGCGTGAGCAACCTCTCGCAAAAGATAGGCTCGCTCTTGGGCTTGCGCAAGTGAAGGACATCAAGCCCCTCCTCGAATAAAGTGGTCAGCACCTTGTCCTCCTCAACAAAGAAATCGGGGCGTGAAAGTAATATTAGTTTCATTCCTAAACCAATGCGTTCGCGGCGCAAAGGTAGTAAAAATATGCTTATTTTGCGCTTTGTGCGGCGCGTTTTTGCGAAAAAAAGTGGCTTGCCCTTGCGTTTTGCGCTCACTTGCATTACCTTTGTGAGCAGAAAAAGTACCGCGAAGATGAATCAGGATAAACAAATACAAATACAGTTTAAGTTGCTCGACCTGCAGGAGGTGCAGTTTGCCACGCTGGTGAACGAATGGCCACAGGGCGAGATGCAAGTGGCAAACCAGCTGCAATTCGGCGCTGAGACGGACAAACGCTTAGTGCGCTGCACGGTGCATTTCGAGTATAAGAAAAATGACATCACCCAGTTGCTGCTCACGGTTCAGTCTGTCTTCGCCTTTTCGCAGGAGAGCTGGAGCGCTATGTACCACCTTGAGGGCGACGAGTGGATATTGCCGGCAGGGCTGCTGCAGCACATGGCGGATATAACTATAGGAGCCTCTCGCGGCATTCTCTCGGTGCGCACCGAGGAGAAGGGTTTCCCGCGTGTGGTGCTGCCGCTCGTCTCGGTGGCGCAGGTGGTAAAAAATAACATACGCTTCCCCCGTAAACAATGAAGATAGGACTGATTCAGCGAGCATGCTGCGCCAGCCGTGAGGCCAACCGCGAGAAGATGGCGGCAGGAGTGGCTCTCGCCGCTGAGAAGGGAGCGCGCTTAGTTGTATTGCAGGAGCTGCACGACTCGCTATATTTCTGCCAGACGGAGAATGTGGACAACTTCAGTCTCGCGGAGCCTATTCCCGGAGAGGCGACAGAGGTGTACTCCTCGTTGGCGCGGCTCTGCGGAGTGGTGCTTGTGACGAGCCTGTTCGAGCGCCGGGCTTCAGGTCTGTATCACAACACCGCGGTGGTTTTCGAGAGCGACGGAAGCATAGCTGGCATTTACCGCAAAAACCATATTCCCGACGACCCCGCTTACTACGAGAAGTTCTATTTCACCCCTGGCGACCTTGGTTTCCGCCCCATAGAGACCTCGGTGGGCAAGCTGGGAGTGCAGGTTTGTTGGGATCAGTGGTATCCCGAGGGCGCGAGGCTGATGGCGCTTAGAGGTGCCGACATGCTAATTTACCCCACCGCCATAGGCTTCGAGAGCAGCGACTCGCCCAAGGAACGGCAGCGCCAGCACGAGGCGTGGATGACGGTGCAAAGAGGGCATGCCGTGGCAAACGGGCTGCCTGTGGTGGCAGTGAACAGGGTGGGGCATGAGCCAGACCCAAGCGGACAGACTGGAGGCATAGAGTTCTGGGGAAGCAGCTTCGTCTGCGGGCCGCAGGGAGAGATAATTTATCAGGCCTCGCAGACAGAGGAGGTCACGGCTTTGGTGGAGGTGGACACGCGCCGCACAGAGAGCGTGCGCCGCTGGTGGCCCTTCCTGCGCGACCGCAGGATAGATGAGTTTCAAGACCTTACGAAACGTTTTATAGACTGACCACTCCCTCGGGGAATTGCATGGTGCAGCAATGGAGCGAACCGTGCTGTGTGGTGAGTATGCGGCAGTCGACGGGCACGATTTCCCTGTCGGGGAAGGCTTTGCCAAGCGCCTCTGCCGCAAGTCTGTCCTTCACCTCGTGGCGATAAGTGGGCATCAGCACAGCCCCGTTCATAATCAGGAAATTGGCGTACGTGGCTGGCAGTCTGTTGCCTTCAGCGTCATATTGAGCCTCTGCCATCGGTAGGGCTATGAGTTTATACGGCTTTCCCTCCGCGGTGCGGAACTCCTTTAATTGCTGCTCCATCAGCTGCAGTTCCTCGTAGTGGGCATCTTGTCTGTCAGCGCATTGCACGTAGGCTATCGTATCGTCGGGGCAAAGGCGCGCGAGCGTGTCTATGTGGCTGTCGGTGTCGTCTCCCTCAAGAGCTCCGTGGTCCAGCCACAGCACTCGCTCGCAGCAGAGCCACCGCTTCAGGCGCGACTCAATCTCCCCCTGCGAGAGAGGCTCGTTGCGGTTAGGGGCAAGCAGGCATTGGCTCGTGGTGAGCAACGTGCCCTTGCCGTCGCTCTCTATGCTGCCACCCTCCAGAATGAAGTCTAAGTGGCACTCGTAGCGCCCTCGCAAAGCCTTCGCCTGGCACATTCGGCGGCAAATCTGGTTGTCACGGGCAGAGGCGAACTTCTGCCCCCAGCCGTTGAAGCGGAAGTCCAGAAGGCAAGGCTCTCCCTGCCCGTTCAGCAGGGTTATGAAACCGTGGTCTCTCGCCCAGGTGTCGTCGGTGGGAATGTTGAGGATATGGATATTTGCCATTACTCTGGCTGGCAGATTCCTTTGCAGAAGGCCGCGTGTCCGCTCCGCCTCTGGGGTCACCACAATAAGAGGCTCCCTCTTCGCAATCTCCAAAGCCATGCGCAAGTAGCACTCAGTCACCTCCTCCAGCACGGGAGCCCAGTCTGTTCCCTCATGCGGCCAGGTGAGCTGCACGGCGCTCTGCCTTTCCCATTCGGCAGGCAGGCAGCGTTTGTCGTTTGTGGCGTTCTCGTTGCCCATTGCGCGCAAAGATACACTTTTTGCGTTAAACGTTTGCCGTGTTATTATAAAAATACTTATCTTTGCACCACATTTATAGACAGGAAGCGTGAAGATAAAGGAAATCGTGTGCGCCCTTGAACGT
Source organism: Prevotellaceae bacterium (assembly GCA_021204845.1). GTDB lineage: Bacteria > Bacteroidota > Bacteroidia > Bacteroidales > Bacteroidaceae > Physcousia. Next base: position 4,425 of record JAJPYT010000015.1, read on the forward strand.
TTCGCGCCTCTGCCCTTGCAGGAAAGCTATGATAATGCGGGCCTGCAGGTGGGTGTTACAGAGGCGGAAGTATCAGGGGCTTTATTGTGTCTCGATGTGACGGAGGACGTGGTGCGAGAGGCAGTCGATTTGGGCTGCAATCTCATCGTTTCCCACCATCCCTTGCTCTTCCACCCGCTGAAGCGCGTGAGCGACGACACACTCGCGGAGCGTTGCGTGCGGCTGGCTGTGAAGAATGACATTTGCATTTACTCCGCCCACACAAATCTTGATAATGCCGAGGATGGCGTGAATTACAAAATGGCGGAGAAGATAGGGCTGATAGATGTGGTGCCCATGCAGGGCGGGGGAGTGATAGGCTACCTTCCCATCGCCGAGGACAGTCTGGCTTTCCTGCAACGCGTGAAAGACTTGTTCCGCGTAGACTGCCTGCAACACAACGAGTTGCTCCTGCGCCCGATTCAGAGCGTGGCGCTCTGTGGAGGGGCTGGCGCGTTTCTGCTCGACACAGCCATAGAGCAGGAGGCTGACGCCTTTCTCACGGGAGAGATGGGCTACCACCTGTTCTTCGGCCACGAGCAGCAGATACAGATAGGCGTGCTGGGACATTACCAGAGCGAGCGCTACACAACGGAAATATTTTATTCAATCATAGGGGAACTGGCGCCTGAGCTGCCCATTTTCACCACGGCAGTGGACGCTAACCCCATTAAATATCTGTAAGCAAAATGGCAAAAGAGAAACAAAAGAATCCCGCGGAACTCACCGTTGAGGAAAAGCTGAAACACCTGTACGCCCTGCAGACGATGTTGTCCGAGATAGACAAAATCAAGACTTTGCGCGGTGAGCTGCCGCTCGAGGTGCAGGACCTTGAAGACGAGATTGAGGGCTTGACCACCCGCATCGAGAAGATTCAGACCGAAATCAAGAACCTGAAGATTGAGGTGGCTGAGCGTAAGAAGACAATCCAGGAAGACCAGGCAAACATAGCCCGCTACGAGGAGCAGCTGAAAGTCGTGCGCAATAACCGAGAGTATGACTCGCTGAACAAGGAGATTGAGTTCCAGCAACTCGACGTGGAGCTGTGCGAGAAGAAGATACGCGAGGCGGAGGAGACACTCCAGCACAAGAAGGAGGAAGTGGCGCAGTGCACCACGGACATAGCTGACCGCCGTGCTGACCTTGAGATAAAGAAGGGTGAGCTGGACGAGATAATCTCCGAGACCAAGGCGGAGGAGGAGAAACTGCGCGACCGCGCCAGAGCCACAGAGGCTAATATAGACCCGCGCCTGCTTGCTGCCTTCAAGCGGATACGCAAGAACAGCCGCAACGGACTGGGAGTGGTATATGTGCAGCGTGACGCCTGCGGAGGCTGCTTCAACAAGATTCCGCCCCAGCGCCAGCTCGACATACGCATGCGCAAGAAGATAATAGTCTGTGAGTATTGCGGGCGCATAATGGTTGACCCCGAACTGGCAGGAGTGGAGGTAAACAAGCCCGCCGAGGAGAAGAGCCGCTCAAAGCGTGTACGCCCGTCAGCGCGCAAGAAAGCTGCCGAGAGTCAGGAGACAGCCCCACAAGAGTAATACCACAAGCTGGTAGCACACAAAGAGAGAGGGCATGTCAGAATCACAAGTCTGACACGCCCTCCCTCTTTTATTTTGTTTTTTCGTTACTTTAAGATGCCGAGTTCCCTGAACACCTTTTTCAGTTTCTCAACAGATATGTCTACCTGTTTGTGAGTGTGGGTAGCCATTAGGGCGTAGCGCACCAGCGTGTCTTGCGGAGCGCAGGCGGGAGGGATGACGGGGTTGATGAACACTCCCTCGTCGAAGGCGCGAGCCACGGCGGTGAAAGTCTTCTCCGTGTCACGCACATAGAGCGGGATTATGGGACTCTCCGTCTCGCCAATCTCGAAGCCCTCCTCGCGGAATCGCTTCAGGGCATAATTAGTCACATCCCACAGAGCCTTCAGCCTTTCGGGCTCGTTCTGTATGATGTGCAACGCCTCTAATGCGCAGGCGGTGGCTGCGGGGGTGCAGCTGGCGCTGAATATGTAGGTGCGCGCCGTGTGGCGGAGCCAGTTAATAACACAACTGTCAGCGGCGATGAATCCGCCTATGCTTGCCAGACTTTTGGAGAAAGTGCCCATAACGAGGTCTACCTCGTCGGTAAGCCCGAAGTGGTCGCACACGCCTCGTCCCTGTCGGCCGAAAACGCCAATGCCATGAGCCTCGTCCACCATGACGGTGGCATTGTATTTCTTCTTCAGTTCTATTATCTCAGGCAGTTTGCAGAGATCGCCTTCCATGGAAAACAAGCCGTCCACGACTATCAGTTTTATGGCCTCTGGCTCGCAGCGTTTCAGGCACCGCTCGAGGTCCTCCATGTCGTTGTGCTTGAATTTCATCTGTGTGGCGAAGGAGAGCCTGCGTCCGTCGACAATAGAGGCGTGGTCGCGGTCGTCACAAATCACATAATCGTCCTTTCCCGCCACTTGGCTAATGACTCCACTGTTTACGGAGAAACCCGTTGAGAAGCACAAAGCCTCGTCCTTCCCGACAAACTCCGCCAACTCTTTTTCCAATTGCACATGTAAGTCGAGTGTGCCGTTCAGGAAACGGCTGCCCGCACATCCGCTACCGTACTTCTGCATAGCGGCGCACCCAGCGTCTATGACGCGCTGGTCGTTGGTAAGGCCCGTATAGGCGTTTGAGCCGAACATAAGCACAGGATGCCCTCCCATAGACACCTCCGTGCCTTGTTTCCCCTCTATCTCGCGGAAATAAGGATAGATGCCTTTCCTCTTATATTCTTGTGGCTCGTTGTATAGTACCAACTTATCTTGTAACAGTCCCATAATATAACGTTTTCATACTAAGCGGTTGCAAAGTTACTAAAAAAATGTTGCAATCACACAATACGTTGCGAAAATCTGCTAAAGGATGGAAATCAAATGGGAGGTTGTGCCGCTCGAATGAATAAATTTACTTACCTTTGCTCTTACCAACATGCGGAAAACGAAGATTATATTTATCATTAACCCCATCTCCGGGACAGAGAGCAAGCGTAATGTCATCAGGTTGATACCTGAATATTTTGCCCCGGATGTGTTTGACTGCGAAACAGTTCTCACCCAGTATGCAGGTCACGCCTCCACGCTTGCCAAAGAGAGCGTGGCGAGGGAGGCGGACATAATAGTGGCAGTCGGAGGCGACGGCACCGTAAACGAGGTGGCACGCTCCATCACTCATTCCCATAGCGCACTTGGCATAGTACCATGCGGTAGCGGCAACGGGCTGGCTCGCCATTTGGGCATTCCCTTAGTGGCAGCGGAGGCGCTTGAGGTTATAGCCCGCCACAACATAGAGACTCTTGACTACGGCGTTATAAACGACCATCCGTTTTTCTGCACCTGTGGGGTGGGATTCGACGCTTTTGTGAGCGAGAAGTTCGCCAATTCCGACAAGAGGGGGCTGATGACTTACATAGAAAACACCTTGAGCGAGGGCATAAAATACAAGCCTGAGACCTACGAGGTGGAGATAGACGGCGAGAGCCAGCGCCGCAAGGCACTGCTGATAGCCTGCGGTAACGCCTCGCAGTACGGCAACAACGTGTATATAGCCCCGCAGGCTTCCATGAAAGACGGGCTGCTCGATGTCACCATCATGGAGCCTTTCCCCCTGGCAGAGGCGGCGCAGATAGCCATCCAGCTCTTCAGCAAGCGCATAGACCAGAATAGCCGCGTGCATACGTTCCAGTGCAAGGAGCTGCGCATTCACAGGGAGACGGAGGGCGTAGTGCACTTCGACGGTGACCCGGTGATGTGCGGCAAGGAGCTGCATATCAAGATTATAGAGCAGGGCATAAAAATGGTGACCAATCCGCACGAGCATGCTTTCAGCTCGCCTTTCGCACGTGTGATCACCGACATATTCTCCGACATGAGGCAGGAGGTGGCCTTGCTTCAGGAAGACATCAGCCGCAGGGGGCGCAGAATAAGAAGCATAAACCTGGACCTGCTGAACCGCTTGCGAAGCAAGTAAGGCTGGGCTGAACGGTCTTCAAAGATAAAAATCGCTGGTCAGTCGGGCAAACTCCTCTGTGCGAGAGCCGTTAGCGTTGCCGACAATCAGTTCGCTCTCTTCCCATAGTTGTGGCGCAGGCAGCGCTTTACGGTAAGTTATCAAGGCTCTCAGCGCTGGTCTGCCAGCCAGCGCATGCACTCTGCACAGCCTCGTCATGCCGAAGCCATGCATGTTGGCTTGGCTGGTGAAGGCTGTCATGCGCCCGAACGGCAATATGACGTTGAAGAAAGCGTCCGCTGTCGTTAATCTCTCCACAGCGTGCCACAATTCTGTGAAAGTAAGGGAAATGTCGCTTCTTGCCAGCGCCCTTTCACCATTGGGCGGTACGGCTCCGCTTGTGAAGAATGGCGGGTTGCAGATTACGCAGTCGAACTGCCCGTCAGAGAAATCTCTCACATCAGCCTCTCTTATGCTCACCCTGCCGGCGAAGGGGCTGCGCAGGGCGTTCTCAGCCGCTTGCAAAGCCGCGTCGTGGTTAAGCTCCACGCCACACACCTGGGCTTCCGCATTTCGCTGTGCCGCCATAAGGAAAAGCAGTCCGCAGCCGCAGCCTATGTCGAGAATGCGGCGGCATCCTTCCACATGAGCCCACGCCCCCAGCAGTATTCCGTCGGTGCCAACTTTCATGGCGCACCTGTCGTGGCTCACCGTAAACTGCCTGAAGCGAAAGTATGTGTTACTGGTTTTTGAGCGTATCATTATGCAAAAGTAAGTGAATATTTCTCACATTAGCGCTTTGGTGGGGTAGAAACTCATAAGTTTTTTGTAACTTTACACCTCGTTTTGCCACACTATAATTATTGTAAAAAAGCATAATGCAACAAGACAGCAACAAACATCCGTTCGCCCTGATACCCGAATTCGACGGTGACCCGGCTGAACTTTTCTCGATAGATATACCAGACACAGTTCCCGTGCTTCCGCTCAGGAACATGATAGCTTTCCCACTGATAATGTTGCCAGTGGGTGTGGGCAGGAAGAGTTCTATGCAACTCGTCACAGAGGCTTACGAGCAGAAACTCACCATAGGCCTGTTCACCCAGCGCAACGGCAAGGACGACGAGATTCCCGACAAGGCGGAGGCTCTCTTCACACAAGGTGTGGCAGCCAGGGTGGCGAAGATTCTCGACTTTCCCGACGGCAGCCACACCGCCATACTTCATTGCATGGTGCGCATATCGCTCTTGGACTTGAATACCGACGGACCCTATCTCACCGCCTTCATACAGCGGCAGACCGAGACGCTGAATACCGACATGGAGTTCGGGCTTATTTGCCGCGCCATACGGGTGAAGGCTGCAAAGCTGCTGGAGTCGCACAAGGATATGCCCGACGAGACTCTCTTCTCCCTGAAGAACATGGAGAACGACCTCTTCCTGATTAACTTTCTCAGTGCCACCTTGCCATTCAATGTGGACCTGAAATACAAGATGCTGCAAGCCCCAGGCATAAAGGAGAGGGCGGAGGAACTGCTGCGAAACATAAACAACATGCAGGCGCTGCTGGACCTGAAAGCCGAGATAGAGGAGAAGACCCAAGGCGAGCTAAACCACCAGCAGAAGGAATACTTCCTGCACCAGGAGATGAAGGTTATACAGGAGGAACTGGGCGAGGCGGGCACGTTCAAGGACATAGACGAGCTGCGCCGGAAGGCTGACGAGCTGCCCTTGCCGGAAAACGTGCGCCCGACGTTCGACGCTGAGCTATCGAAGCTGAAGCGTATAAATCCACAAAACGCTGACTATGGCGTGCAACTGAATTATCTGCAGACTATCGTCTCCCTGCCGTGGGACAACGGCACAAAGGACAACCTGAACCTGACCAACGCCGAGCGCACGCTTAACCACGACCACTACGGCATGCAGAAGGTGAAGGAGCGCATACTGGAGCATCTGGCGGTGCTGAAGCTGCGAGGCGACATGAAAAGCCCCATTCTCTGTCTCTACGGTCCCCCAGGAGTGGGCAAGACATCGCTGGGCAAGAGCATAGCCAGCGCGCTCAAACGCAAATATGTGAGGGCTTCGCTGGGAGGTATCCACGACGAGTCGGAGATTCGCGGCCACCGCCGCACCTACATTGGAGCCATGCCGGGACGCATCATAAAGGGCATAGCTAAGGCGGGCTCGTGCAACCCTGTGTTCATTCTCGACGAAATAGATAAGATAAGCGGCCAGACCATCAACGGCGACCCCTCGTCGGCACTGCTGGAGGTGCTGGACCCCGAGCAGAACATTGCGTTCCACGACAATTTCTTAGAGATAGACTACGACCTCTCGAAAGTCATGTTCATAGCCACCGCCAACGACCTTTCCGCCATACCGCGCCCCTTGCTGGACCGCATGGAACTCATAGAGGTGAGCGGCTACTGCACCGAGGAGAAAATGGAGATAGCCCGCAAACACCTTATTCCCCGCGCCATGGAGAATAACGGGCTGGGCTCACGCGCCGACCTGAAGATCAAGAAACAGGCACTGGAGTTCCTCATTGAGCATTACACACGGGAGAGCGGTGTGCGCGCCTTGGAGAAGCAGCTGAACAAGCTCTTCCGCAAACTGGCGCTGCTTTCCCTCACTAAGGGGGAGGACACCCCCGCCGCCGAGAATATAGACTCTGCCCGCATAGTGGAGCTACTGGGCAAAGAGCCCTTCAACCGCGACATCTATCAGGGCAACGAGCTTCCCGGTGTGGTCACGGGGCTGGCTTGGACCAGCGTGGGCGGCGAGATTCTCTTCATTGAGTCGAGCCTTAGCCAGGGCACTGGCAGCAAGCTCACCCTCACGGGCAACCTCGGCGACGTGATGAAGGAAAGCGCCATGCTCGCAATTGAGTTCATAAAGTCGCACAACGAGGAGTTTGGCATAGACCACCGCCTTTTCGACCAATGGAA
>JAJPYT010000099.1 GCA_021204845.1 Prevotellaceae bacterium
GAGCAGAACTGCTGCCACGCCGGCAATGGCGAGACAGAGATTGGTTTGCCAACCGAACTGGAAGAAGAGTAGGTCAATAATGCCAACTAAAGAATAGAGGAGAAAAATAGTGTTGGTAACTAATCTCCACCAAGAAAGATGGCGCATGAGCCCCCTCACCCACTCCACCACGTGGAAGAGAGCAAAGCCCCAGAAGAGGGCAAGAAGTGGCATAATGCGGTTGTAAATAAACAGAGTGGCAGCTCCCAAGCTCACCACCAAACGAACAACTGCCGCCAGCAGCAACCGGCTTTTGCTTGTGCCTCCTCGCCTTTGGAGGGCGAGAGTTTCGCACAGTTCCAGCACGAATGCTACTGGCAGCAGTATGTATAAGAGGACCGAGAACGTTACTTAATCATTTTCTTGCCATTCTCGATGTAGATGCCGTTGGTTGCAGGCTTCGTTATGCGGCGGCCAGAGAGGTCGTATATTCCGTCGGCATACTTGCCTGTTCCGCTCATGGGCTCAGCGTTAATCAGCTCAACATCAGTTCCGTTCTCTCCGACTGTGAAGTCTGTCACGCGGTTTGCCATGGAGTTGAGGGCGCGCACATCAGTGGCGGAGAGCTCACGGTTGTAAATCATAAGATCGTCGATGCAATAATCTGCAGAGCCCCAGAACGAGCCGTTACCCAGATAGAAGTACTTCAGAGAAGTCACGGAGTTAATCAGCTCGCTAACTGGCAGATTCTTCACAGCCGTAGCGCTGTTGCTGGCGCTGATGGTGTGAGCCGACTTATTCGTTCCATTAATGTAAATACGCACATAATTGTCAGAGCCAACGGTTACTGTTACCAAGGTCCATTCTCCAACTGGGATGTCGCTATATGCCACGTCCGCATAGTTAATGTCGAACCACGTGCTGGAAGCGTCGTTATAGCCCAAATAAGAATTTCCCGTGAGATAAAAGCGGGCACTGCTGGTGCTGGTAGCGTTCAGAGCGCCAAAGAAACCCCAGAGAGCGTCCCATGCGTCATCGTCTGTTCGCTTTACCCAAGCCGAGACGGTGAAGCCCTCTATATCCGTCTGGTCAAGCAACGGGTTAGGCATGCGCGCATAGCTGTTTGAGCCATTGGCTCCAAACTCCACGTGAGCCACCTGCCCGAAGCGGTCGTAATCCTCCTCCAGCGAGGGAGACGTGCCAGTGCCCCACTTGCCGTAGGTAGCACGATCGTAATCGGTCTCGGTGGATGCCTTATATTGATTGTAAGTAGGTGTCTCATCGAAGTTATAGTAAGCCACAAGCCCAGTCAGATAGTCGCCCGAGGGGATTATCTCTTTCTGCGCCGTAACGTTGTAATCTTGAGTCCAATAGTAGTCTCCACAATCCAGACGAGCAGTCAGAGTCACAGCTGTAGCGTCCTCGGCAGGAGCATATTTTCCCGTCTCGTTTATTATGTCAGGTTCGCTGCTCACCCATGAGAGAGTGGTGTTGTTGTCGGTGTCGAACATCAGGGAGACGTTGCTGCTTATGGTCTGCCCGTCTTTCACGTTTATAGTGTTATTCCCATAGTTCCAGGCAATCGCATATTGTGGCTCAAGCTTGTAACCCCAAAAAGGCACACCGCTGGTAGCAGTGCTGCTGAATGCTATCGCCTTCAGCGAGGTTTCCTGGAAATCTCTGGTCGTGGCGCCGCTGATTGACTGCTCGCACCATACTCCATAGTAAGTAACAGAGCTTATCTTTATCCACATATAGCCTGTGCCTTCCGTAATTCCCCATGTGCCGGTCATTTCTCCCGTTACCTTACCATCGGCAGAGAGGTTTATCAGAGACGGCACCATCTCCTCATAATTGGCGTAATCCATTTTGTAGGGGTGCAACAACACCTCGTAATCGCCCGCCAGCTCTTCAAGAGTCCAGGGTTGTGAGGAGGAGAGAGTCTGGTCGGTCATAGTCTCGCCCTGATAAGCGAAGGGAGAGGCCACAAGCCAGCCGTTCTGGTTAGTAAAGAGTTGGTGCACTCGCACCTCGTGACCTGCCGTGCCGTCGTCGAACTTGGTGTGATAGACAAGGAAGTTGCGCCCCTGGTCGTCGGCACAGGCGGAGTTATGCCCCTGCGAGCAAACTGGCACGTTTTGTATGCCGCCCCATTCGTCGTAGGCTCCCATCAGATGCATGCCACGGTTTGTGGCGGCGGAGGGACCGTAATTCATCTGATAACTTGTGTAAGTGGCTTCTGTGCCCGTGCCGTCGATGTATGGCCCGTCGGGGCTGGCGCTGCGGAACACTCGCATGTCGTAACCTCCATCGGGAGCGTAACCGCCGTAGCTGACAAACAAATAATAATAATCACCTATGTGCTGTACATAGCTTCCCTCGCCGCTTACATAATATCCGCCAGCTATTTTCTTGCCAAAATAGGGGTCGCTCGTGCCGCTTGCCTGCAAAGTGGTGTAGTCGCTTTCGTAAGTGTACGTGTAGTCGCGCAGACCTGTATCCTTGTCAAGTTTCAGCATAAAAATGCCGCCGCTCCAACTGCCGTAGGTCATCCACAGCTCGCCATCCTCGTCATAGAACACACAGGGGTCGATGCAGTTGGGCCAGAACTTGCCATAATCGCTTTGCTTGTATCTGGCAGGCAAAGATGTAACAGCCTCTCCCATAACAATGTCGATATCTGTATCGGCATAAGAGGGGGCAGCTATTCCGTTGTAAGTCTGCCCGTTGAAACCGCCCATAACGATTGGTGCCTGATAAGTGAACGGTCCTGTGGCGGAGTCGGAGGTAAGCAGGATAATGATGCTCGACCAATTGTCACCGTTAAGGCTCATGTAGAGGCACCACTTCTGCATCTGCTCGTTCCAGATAATGTCTGGCGCCCACATATCCCCACTTAGCCAACTGTTAACATCGGATGAGTAATGCGCACAATAAGCCGCAGCGTCGAAATTCGGCATAGACACCGTCTCGCCATTGGCGTTTTTCACCTCCGTCACCTGCTGCACATTGAAGGCGTTGGTGTATGTGCAAAGCGAGCCAGTCTCATCGCCCTGGTTGCTGAGCTTGCGGAACGTGGTGTTGCCGGCAGTTATAGACTTGAACGTTACCAGGTCGGAGCTGGAGGCTATGCCAAGATGCGAGCCCCAGATGTAGAAGGTTCCGTCGCGATAGACCACCGACGGGTCGTGAATACTCACCACACTGGCTTGCGAGGTGGTGTAGAGCGAGCTCAAATCGCTCGTTGACAACTGCGTCTGCGCCACAGCGGCGGCACAGAGGCAGAGCAAACTAAACAAAGAGAAAATCTTTTTCATAGTCGTACATTTTATTAATTAAGGTTATCCGTTTATAATTCTAATCTTCTTCGTATTCTGTAGGGTCGTCTATGCCGGCATCTCGCAGTGCCTCCCGCCTCTCCTGACAGGTGCCGCACTTGCCGCAGTGGCGGGCGAGCCCCTTGTAGCAGCTCCATGTGAGGCGATAGTCCACTCCTAAGGCTTTGCCGTAACGGGCTATTTCTGTTTTCGTTATGTTTGTGTATGGCGCGCAGAGGCTAATGCGCTCCCACGTGCCTTCTTGCATGCTGCGGTTCATAGCCTCCACAAAAGATGCCCGACAATCGGGATAAATTGCGTGGTCTCCAGCGTGGTTTGCTATCATAACCCTCTTCAAGCCTCGGCTCTCGGCTATCCCGCACGCCACGCTAAGCATTATGCCATTGCGGAACGGCACTACGGTTGACTTCATGTTTTCCTCGTCGTAGCGCCCCTCTGGGATGGCATCGGCACCGCTGAGCAGCGACGAGGTGAAATATTGCTTCATGAAAGAGAGCGGCACCACTATGTGCTCAACGCCCAAACGCTCGCAGTTGAGGCGGGCACAGCGTATTTCCTGCGGTCCCTGGTTAGCGCCATAGTCAAAGGTAATGGCAAGCGCTATCTCGGCGGCATATTCGTGAAGCATGGTCACTGAGTCCATGCCGCCAGAGAGGATTAGTACTGCGTCTTTTGTCATATTTTGGTTTCTCTATTTATTTGTTTCATTGTCTGGAGCTTCGTAGATGCGCACCCAGTCGAAAAGCGTCTCGTAAGTAAAAGTTACGTCGTAAGCGTCAGCCCACGAGCCGTTGCCCACGCTTTGGTTCAGAATCAGATAGAAGACCTTGTCGAAGGGCCACTGCCCCTGGCTCAAAGCCGCTGGGTCAGCGCTCTTGGCGTAGGAGAAGACTTCCGCTCCGTCCACATACCACGTGAGCCGCTCAGCCTCTTTCAGCAATCCGTAGGTATGCCATTCCCCCTCCGTCACAAAGGCGCATTTCCTGCTGTGTGGCGGATTGGCAGTGTTGCCAAGTGTTTTTGTCCAGCGGCTGTGCACGGTGTGATAGGTAGCTGCCTCTGTGTTTATTGTTTCCCAGATGTCTATCTCTCCGCATGCGGGCCAGCGGTCGCTTTGGTCCATGGGCATGAGCCAGATGGCGGGGAAGTTGCCTGTGTGTGGCGTAGTCTTCGCCCGCACCTCCACATAGCCGTGAAGCAAACCATAACTATCGCTTGTCTGCAAGGCTCCGCTAAGCATGGACACAGTGTCGGCTGAAAGGTCGTCGTTTGCCACTGCACGGCACACGAGGGCTCCGTCGCGCAGGAAACATACTCTCGAATCTTCGGCAATGAAACGGCTCCACACAGCTTTCTTACGCGGGCTGGTTGTCCACTTCTCCCGGTCTATCTCCGTGCCACTAAAGTCGTCGCTAAAAGCCAGATTGTAACCCGCTGGCAGCGCTTCCATAGCGTTGCCGGTCGTTTGACCTACGGGAACCATATTGCCCTCTATCTCCACCTGGTTGCCTTCAAAGAGAATCGGCGGCAGGGTCAGTTCATCGTTGGTGAACTGCTCCACCGGATAATATGTCTCGTCTTCCAGATTGTTGCCATGGCGCACACGTATACCGCTGCAAGTGAAGCCTGGAGCCGGCACAATCTTTATACGAAGGGAATCGCCATGGCGCACTTTATAGTTAAGCAGAGGCGTTCCCATATCGTTTGCAACATAAATATCACCGTTAAGCTGGCTTGCTGTCACGCTTGCCCAATCGGTATGGTGTTGCGGCTTGCCAGCGCCTCCACCCACCGCTCCCAGCCGCGGTTTAGGGGAATCGTTTATCTCTATCTGGTCTATGTAGCAGGCGAAATCTTCAGCAAGACTGGAGCGGTCAGCCACATCGGGACAAACTACCAGCGAATATATGTCTATGCCATCCTCAGTCTCATTGCCGCTGCTGAAGCCTTTAATGGCAAACACGGCGTCGTACCAACCGTCGGCTCCCACCTTGCCGCGCGACAGGCTCCACGTCTGTTCCACGTCGCTCTCCTGCCCTGCCCTTTCGGAACGCTTGCCAAGCGTAATCAGCATTACGCGGCTGTCCTCCACGGGGCGATATACCAACACATGCACGTAGCGCTCTTCCTTCGTAAGGCGGAAAGTCTCCTTCAAGTCCACCCTTATGCCCTGCAAATTGCCGGCATAGCGGCTGCGCTGCATGCCCACTATCTTGGGCGTGGCATTTGAGAGAGCGTCCTCGCCTGCCAGATAATTGTCTATAACCTGCACATTACCAGCCAGTATGCCAGTACGCAAGGGGCTCTCAGCCCAAGAATCGTAGACGCTTACCGCCTTGTAGTCGTCGGTGTCAAAGGTCACAGTTTGCGCCACAGCCGGCACTGCTGGAGAAACGGCGCATATCAAAGGAAATAGGATTTGCTTTTTCATATCGTCTCAATATACGCCAATGTTAGACAATAGTGGGCAGCCACGGCTGTCTCTTATATTTATTCTCAAGTATTTCGCCCTATACCCCTCGCCATAGCTGTCCCGCGTGTGACCACAGAGCGGCACAATGCGCTTATATCCTATGGTTGTCTGCGCTATGTCGGGAGCCATGCGAGTCCAGTGGGAGCCGTCAGTGCTGATTTCTATGGAGAAGTCCTTAACCCGCTGCCCCAGTCTTATGTATTCCTGCATGAGCACGTAGCGCAACGTCTGCTCGTGTTTCCAGCGCAAGGTGATGGTGGCGGAGGTGGTGCTATCGTTTGTTGCCCAGTAAGTGGAGGCTTGCCCGTCGGTCATGTTCTTCGCTTTGTAAGTGCGGCTTGCTCCCGCCGTGCGTGTCTCGCTCACGTCAATGGAGGCTTTCGGGGCCAGATTTCTCTGCTCTCCCAGCCGGTCGGTGAGCAATGTGCCAAGCTCTTTCAGGGCGTTCACCGTCTCTTCGGGCAGCAAGCCGCTTTTGTCGGGCGGGCAGTTCAGAATCAGCGTGGCGTTGCGCCCAACGGTCTCAAGATACATTTGGAAGAGCCTTTCAGCCGATTTCACGTTCTCGCCCTCGTGCCAGAACCAGCCAGCGTCGGTAATCTTCGCGTCGCTCTCACCTGGTTGCCACGCCCATCCGTCTTCTTTCCCCATGTTCAGCTGGGCATTGGTGGTGCTTCCGCGGTCCACCATCGCCCAGTTGGTCTCTCCGGCGTAACCGCTCTCGTTGCCTATCCAGCGTGCCTCGCCGCCTTGCCCCCACATGACGCAGTCGGGGCAAACCTTATGCACCGAATCCCGCAGATTGGGTATGTCGTAATATATGCTCTCGTCCACGCTCACTGTGGTGTTTCTTCCTCCATAATATCCGTTGCCTCCGTTGGCCCCGTCGAACCACATCTCAAACTGGTCGCTGCCATATTCGGCAAGTTCGGCACACTGTTTCAGGAACACTTCGGTCACATAGTTGTCCTCGCCATAACTGGCAGAGTTGCGGTCCCACGGACTGACGTAAAAGCCGTATTTCATGTCCAAGTCACGTGCAGCCTCCGCGAAATCTCGCGGTATGTTGGTCTCCCTACCGCAGGCGTTGCCCGCATTCTCCACGCTGTGCCGTGTAGTTGCGGTGGGCCATAGGCAGAAGCCATCGTGATGCTTAACCACAGCAATGCCTCCTTTCATGCCAGCCGCCTTGCAAGCCTCCAACCATTGGCGCGGATTCGGGGCGGCTGTAGGCGCGAAAGCGCTTTCTGCCTCGTCGCCTTTGCCCCATTCGCGACCAGTGTAAGTGTTCATTCCGTAGTGGAAAAAGGCATAAAACTCTGTCTCATTCCACAGTAGTTGCCTCTCGGTGGGCAAGGGGTGCACCGCCAGAGGTTCGTTGTCCGGGTTGTCGGGCTCCTGCGTCAGCAGGGGCAGCTGCCCTCTTGCGACCCCCGACACGCACAGCAATGCCGCAACGGTCAGTTTCGTCTTCATAGTTCTTTCTCTTTGTTAGGGTATTCTTAGGGTATACTAATAGCGCGCATGCGACTACGCTCTCACAAAGATAGGAAAATAAGTGTTAGACTACAAACAGAAGGGGATAAAAAAAGAAGGTTGTCATCGCGACAACCAATCTTCATTAACCTTAAATCTAATACCATGAAAAACACGATGCAAAGGTACGACACTTTTGCGTTCCTGCAAGCGTTTCATACTTTTTTTTCGATAAATCATCGTTTTTGTTGATTTATATCAAGAATCCCCCGCTTTTTTTCTCTCTCTTTCACCTGCTTGTGGCGGCCGCGTGGCTGGCGCGTCAGCGTTGGGTTTCATGCGTGTTACTTCTACATACATGAGAATTTTCACGAAAAAAAAGTGTAAAACTGTACGTGATGTGAAAAAGTTACGTAAATTTGTCTAAGAGATAAGCGTATAACATTAATGAACAACCTATAAGTCCGATATCGTGGAACCAACAATTACTTTGATTAATCACCAATCCCTCAACGGCTTATATCTATTCATGCAACCGAGCAAACTAAAAACTGACATACAGATATGAAGAGACTAATGATTGGCCTGTCGCTCGCCTGCTGCGCACTGCAAGGTCACGCCATCACTCCGCTATGGATGCGCGAGGCACGCATCTCGCCAGACGGAACCGAGATTGCCTTTGGTTACAAGGGCGACATCTACAAAGTGCCTGTGCAGGGCGGCACTGCTGTGCAGCTGACCACACAGAGCTCCTACGAGTATAATCCCGTCTGGTCGCCCGACGGTTCGCAGATAGCCTTCGCCAGCGACCGTAACGGCAACTTCGACGTGTTCGTGATGCCCTCCTCGGGAGGCAGCGCCAAAAGACTCACCTACCGCTCACAGGCTGAGGTTCCATGTACCTTCACGCCCGACGGTAATTATATTCTCTTCTCCGCCTGCATTCAAGACCCCGCAAGCAGCGCTCTCTTCCCCGCCACCACCATGACGGAACTCTACCGTGTTCCAACCACGGGAGGCACCACACAGCAAGTTCTGGGCACTCCGGCAGAGCGAGTGTGCTATAACAAGGAAGGGACAAAATTTCTCTATCAGGACCGCAAGGGCAGCGAGAGCGAGTGGCGCAAGCATCACACCTCGTCCGCAACACGCAACATCTGGCTCTACGACACGGAAGATGGGCATCACATTAATCTGACCGACCGCGAAGGTGAGGACAGAAACCCTATCTTCTCTCCCGATGAGAACTCAGTATATTTCCTGAGCGAACGCGACGGCGGCTCGTTCAACGTCTACTCCCTTTCGCTCGACAATCCGCAGGAGGTGAAGGCTATTACCAGGTTCAAGACCCACCCTGTGCGCTTTCTCTCCATGAGCGACGACGGAACTCTCTGCTTTACATACGACGGTGAGATTTATACGAAAGCCCCTGACGAGGCACCGCAGAAGGTGAAGATTAACCTCTTGCGCGACGACGAGACCAAGGTGACCAACTTCAACTTCACGCAGGGAGCCTCATCATCGTGCGTGTCACCCAACGGAAAGCAAATCGCATTCGTCATCAGGGGCAACGTGTTTGTCACATCTGCCGACTACACTACCACCAAGCAGATTACCAGCACCCCTGCCAGTGAGGCGAATCCGGACTTCTCGCCCGACAGCCACACGCTTGCCTATGCCAGCGAGCGCACCGGCAACTGGCAGCTCTACCTGGCCCGTGCCGCGCGCAAGGAGGAGCAAGACTTCCCCAACGCCACCATAATAGAGGAGGAAGTGCTGCTCCCGTCGAAAACCGTGGAGCGCCAATACCCGAAGTTCTCACCCGACGGAACGGAACTGGCGTTCATAGAAGACCGCACGCGCCTGATGGTGGTGAACCTCGAGACAAAAGAGGTAAGACAAATCACCGACGGCTCAAAGTGGTTCACACTCACGAGGGGCTTCTCTTACAACTGGTCGCCCGACGGCAAATGGTTCACCCTCGAATTCATAGGAAACCAGCACGACCCCTACGCCGATATAGGCATTGTGAGCGCACAGGGCGGCGAGATAGTGAATCTCACGAACAGCGGCTACACCTGCAGCGACCCGCAATGGGTGCTCGACGGCAACGCCATACTCTTTAAGACCGACCGCTTCGGCATGCGCGCCCAAGCCTCATGGGGCTCGCAATACGACGCGATGCTGGTGTTTATGAACAAGGGAGCCTACGACCGCTTCCAGCTGAGCAAGGAGGACGCCGAGCTGCTCAGAGAAATTGAGGAACAGAGAAAAGCCGAAGGAGAGGAAGAGACTGACGAAGAGGAGGAAGAGACTGACGAAAACGCCAAAGATAAGGACGAGGAAACCTCAAACGACATAGTTGTGGAGATTGACGGCATTGAGGACCGTACCGTCCGCCTCACGCCCAACTCTTCCGACTTGGGCAGCCTTCTGCTTTCCCGCGATGGAGCCAACCTATACTACACCTGCTCCTTCGAGGGAGGCTACGACCTCTGGAAGATGAACCTGCTCGACAAGGAACCACGCCGTGTGCACAAACTCAATGCCAGCTCGCTGAGCCTTGCAGCAGACCTTTCGGACAACATATTCCTGTTCAGCAGCCAAAGCATGCAACGCATGGACCCGAAGAGTGAGACACTTAAGAAAATCAGCTATCAGGCAGAGATGAAAATGAATCTGGCAGAGGAACGAGAGGCGATGTTCAACCACGTCTACCGCCAGGAGCAGAAATGCTTCTACACCGAGGACATGCATGGTGTGGACTGGGATGCCATGACAGCCGCCTACCGCAAGTTCCTGCCTCACATCAACAACAACTACGACTATGCCTGGCTGCTAAGCGAATGGCTCGGCGAGCTCAACGTCTCACACACTGGCGGGCGCTACTATCCTGCCGCTACAGGCGACAACACAGCGCAACTGGGAGTGCTCTTCGACTGGACGTTCGAGGGCGATGGCATGAGGGTGGCGGAAATAGTGGAGAAGTCTCCCTTCGACACCAACTACACTAAGCTTAAGCCAGGCTGCATCATAGAGAAAATTAACGGCGAGAACATCACTAACGAGAATGTTATCAGCATCTTGCTTAACAATAAGGCAAAGAAGAAGACTCTCGTCTCCATCTACAACCCCGAGACTGACGAGCGCTGGGACGAGGTGGTAACCCCAATCACAGACGCCAGATGGAACGACCTGCTCTACGAGCGTTGGGTGAAACAGAGAGCCGCAGAGGTTGAGGAATGGTCTGGGGGCCGCCTTGGATACGTGCATATCAAGGCGATGGGAGACGACAGTTTCCGCGGCGTTTATTCCGACATTCTCGGGAAATACAACAACTGCGACGGCATAGTCATAGACACCCGCTTCAACGGTGGAGGCCGTCTGCACGAGGATATAGAGACGCTCTTCAGCGGTGAGAAATATCTCACACAGGTGGTGCGGGGCCGCGAGGCGTGCGACATGCCCAGCCGCCGCTGGAACAAGCCCTCAATCATGCTTCAGAGCGAGGCGAATTACTCCAACGCCCACGGCACTCCATGGGTTTACAAGCACAAGGAAATAGGCAAGCTCGTGGGCATGCCCGTGGCTGGCACCATGACCACCGTCTCCTGGGAGCGTTTGCAAGACTCCTCCCTCGTGTTCGGCATTCCCGTAATAGGTTACCGCCTGCCCGACGGCACCTATCTCGAAAACACGGAGCTTAACCCCGACATCCAGGTTGAGAACAGTCCCGAAACCGTGGTATTGGGTGAGGACACCCAGCTCCGCACCGCTGTGGAGGAACTGCTTCGCGAGATTGACAGCCCAGAGGAATAGTTGACTTCACTGGTGTCGCTGCCGCTTTAGCTGCCAGAGCCTCCGAGTGAAGAATTGTGTTCCCATTCCTGTTCTGATAAGACTGCCACACGTAAAAATCGGAAAAGCCGCCTGTGCCGCAAAAGGATAAAGAAGCGGAATGCAAACACTATTAGGTAGGTCTTTCTGGTTCGGTTATTGGTAGGCGGGAAGGCGGGAAGGCGGGCG
>JAJPYT010000097.1 GCA_021204845.1 Prevotellaceae bacterium
GGGCAGTGGTGTTTCTGAGATTGAGTCTATGCTCTATGTCATGCCGTATTCGGTGCTGTATGTGGAGCGTCTGCCGCGGCAGCAATAGTCCTGGCTGACAAAGAGATAATAATATCCGCCGCGATAGATAATGAATGGTGCCTCGACGGCGTTGTCGGCAGCCTCTATGGTGTCGTTGCCCTCTATCTCGAAGCGGTCGGGATTGTCTATCTCCTCCAGCGTGTACACGTGGTTCCACCTGCGCGCCACCGTTTGCGGCACGGTGATGGGGGTCTGAAGGTCTGTGGCATCGAGCCTAACCATCTGTATGCCGTCCCAGAACGAGCCGAACACCAGATAGGGGTTGCCTTCCTGGTCGAACGCCAGGTTAGGGTCTATGGCGTTCCAGCAGTCACCGTGGCGGCGCGAGGCAATCACCAAGCCCTTGTCCTCCCACCCGAAATCGGGCGAGGTGGGGTCAAGCGTCTTGTTCACGGCAAGGCCTATGGCACTCTCGTTCTTGCCGAACGTGGAACAGCTGTAGTAGAGGTACCACATCCCGTTGTGGAAGGAGACATCCGGCGCCCACGTGTGCCCGCGGTAGCCCCTTATCATGCGCTCCGCCCACTCAGGGGGCCGCTCGAACACCGACTTCTCGCGCTGCCACTCCACCAAGTCGGGGCTGGAGAGAACCTGCACACCGAAACCTGTGCAGAACACGTAATAGCGTCCGTCCTCGCCCTGGGCCATTACCGGGTCGTGGACGAAGGGAACCCCATCGTCGTTGCGCCATGCAGGTGGCTCACGCCGCTGCCATGGTTGGGAACATGCCGCAAGGGGAAGTAGAAGTAAAGCAAGTAATATGGTCTTTTTCATGGTGTGCTTTATATATTTAAGAATGCATTAGCTTGTAGTATGTGTCGAGTAACTGCTTGGCAGCCACGAAGGAGGTCTTCCTCCCCTCCAGCACGCTCTTCTCCTCAGCCACCAGCATGTCGCTGATCGTCGGGTTACGGAAGAAGCTGCCCTGCAACTGCTCGTTTATGGTCTCGTACATCCAATATTTCGACTGCTCGTTGCGTCTATAGTCAAAGTAGCCGTTGTGTTTCACAAAGGCTATGTACTGATATACCATATCCCATATCTCCTTTATACCCAATGCGTAGAAACCGCTATATGTCAATACCTTCGGCATCCACCCACTGTCGGGCATGGGGAACATGTGCAGTGCGTTGCGGAAGTGGGTCGCGGCAAGCTGGCACTTCTCCACATTGTTACCGTCGCACTTGTTGATGACTATACCGTCCGCCATCTCCATTATGCCCCTCTTTATGCCCTGCAACTCGTCGCCTGTGCCAGCCAGCTGTATGAGCAGGAAGAAGTCCACCATAGAGTGGCAGGCAGTCTCGCTCTGCCCTACCCCCACGGTCTCCACGAATATCTTGTCGTAGCCCGCGGCCTCACAGAGGAAGATGGTCTCCCTGGTCTTGCGCGCCACGCCGCCCAACGACCCTGCCGAGGGGCTGGGGCGAATGAATGAATCGGGGTGGACGGATAGCTTTTCCATGCGGGTCTTGTCACCGAGTATGCTGCCCTTGGTGCGCTCGCTGCTGGGGTCTATGGCGAGCACGGCAAGTTTGCCGCCATGCTCCTTCAGCACGTGAAGGCCGAACTCGTCTATGCTGGTGCTCTTTCCAGCACCTGGCACTCCGCTTATACCCACTCTTATGCTCTTGCCCGTGTACGGCAGGCACTTCTCTATCACCTCCTGCGCAACCTGCTGGTGGTCGGCGTTCTGGCTCTCCACCAGCGTCACCGCCTGTCCCAGTATGCTGGTGTCTCCCTTAAGTATTCCCTCCACATAATCGTTGGCGGAAAGCTTGCGGCGTGCGAAGCGTCCGCGCTTAAGGTATGGGTTGACTATCGAGACAGGGGCCACGCCCTTGTTCACGGTCAGTCCTACGTATTCTTCGCTGTTCTCCGGATGTTCCATCTTCTCTTTTACTCCTCTATGTTTATGCCCAGCAGGGTCTTGGCATTGCGGGGGTCGTTACTTATAAGTATCAGTCGCGGACGACTCTTAGTGCCCACAAGCGCCTTAGTGTCCACCGTCACCTTCAACTTCTCTTTGCCGTGCGGGGGTATCACCCTGTTGCCGAGGCTCACCGACACCGCGGGGTTGAACACCTGCACGGCGCTAATGTTAAGCTCCTCCTCCCCCTCGTTCTCCACCGTCACGGTCTTGGAGACCTTGCTGCCGCCACGTTTCCAGAACTTGCTCTCGGCAGGCTGCAAGGTGAGTTCTGCCTGAACGGTATCAAGTCCGTCCGTCAGCAATATACGGGGGGCGCGCTCCATCTCGCTTGCGGTGAGGTCCTTGAACGAGGGCAGCAGCACGGCAGAGAGAATCACCTCATTGTCTGTCCCCACTTTGTCCCCTTCGTAGCGCGCCATGTAGAGGCTACTCTGGTTCAGCCCGTCCATCATAAGCTTCTCGCTGTCGAGGGTAAGGCGCACCTTGCCCACACGTCCTCCTTGTATCACCTGGGGATAGTATTCAACGCTAAGGTATGCCGGGATATGCATCAGTTGCGGGGTGAAGTCCTCTTTCTTCAAGTTCAGCACTCGCAGTTCCGCCACGGGACGGTCGCCCTTGTTCACGTCATCGAACTCTATCACATTGGTGCTCATGCGTATGCCCCCAAGGTCTATGGGGAAATCCGCGTCATAGTCCACCTCCGACGGTGTGAGTACTACCCTGCCCTCGAATACCAAATAGGTTGGCTCCTCACTTGCGTTGGTCCAGACGGCTATCTCACGGTAAAAGGTGCCAAGCGTCGCCGCGTCATATACCGCGCTTATCATCGCTTTGCCTCCCGCGGGGATGGAATCTTTGGGTCCCACCACGCTCACACAGCCACAAGAGGCATGCAGTTCCTTTATAAGCAGCGGCTCGTCACCAGTGTTCTCCACCTCGTAGCTTATGCTCTTGGGTGTCTTCCATATCAGTTCACCCATCCATTGGCGCTGGTTATCCACATCCATCACGGGTTGCGAAAGCGCGGGGAGCGCCACACATAGCCACAGAAACAGGGCGAGAACAGTCTTACTCCTCATCATTCATTATTATGATTATAACGCAAAAGTAGGCACTTTCTTTGACAACTCCAAACCCATAGAGGAAAAACCTATTGTATGGTTATGCTTAAGTCAGCTGAATGACTGCTGAACTCGGGGGCATATTCGCAGCGCAGTGTCGCCACTCCCGAGTGGTAAAGACCCACACGCTCCACGTAGAAGTCCTCCGTAATCTGGTAGTGCCCCCGCGGTATGTGGCAGAAGTGGTATAGCGTCTCGCAGTCCCCAACCTCTCTGTAATAGCCCAAGCCGTCGCTCCAGCCGTAGCCGGACAGAGCCTCGGCGGGCTCCATGGCAGCGGGGCGAGGCACGGAGAGGGTAACGTAATCGTAGTCCTGGTCGAATGAGATGTTGTGCGTCACCCTCACCCTTTGCCCTACCTGAAGAGAGTTAGGGTACTCCTCGGTGACAGACATACCGGTGGCGGCAGTCTCCACCGACGAGAAGGGCTGGCTGAAGTCGGCATAGACGCTGCCCCAGCTCTCGCACGAGGAGAACTTCTGCAAGCGCAACTCATCCGCCGTGGTCTCCACCATAAGGGTGTCTCGCAGATAGCCCAAAGAGTCTGCCGGAGCAACGAGGTTACGCACCTGCCGCCCACCGTCAAAGGTAAGTGTGAGCAGGTCGCCCGCCGCCTGCGGCGAGGGAGAGGGTCGGCCCGTCATGAGGGCGAACACCGCGCTGGCGCTGGTGACGGGGGTATCCCAGCCGAGGGTGCGCTTGCGCCCAAGAAGGTAGGTGCGCATGCCAGGCAGCTCCGCCGCCTCCGGGTATACAGTCTGCAGAGCCTCCATCAACTGAACATGGATGTGCAGCTTGCGGTCTATGCTGGTGAAGGGCCCCTGCGGGAACTCTATGTAAACACCAGCCGTGTCGGTGGCCACCAGACGGGCAAGTATGGCGTCTGCCATCTGCCTCGCGCGCCTTGCCTCGCCCTTGTTCTGAAGCACTATGGCGGAGAGGGCAAGAGCCTCAACGTCAGCCTCATCCCTGTTCATCTTCCTCACCA
>JAJPYT010000068.1:0-4401 GCA_021204845.1 Prevotellaceae bacterium
ATTTTACCGACTGGCGATAGCGGCGGTCATTGTGCTCGCTGATGCCTTGATTCTGATTCTTCCCGCCATGTTCGTCAATAAATTCGCACCTCAGATATTGGGCCGCGGTTTCCGGCTGTGGAAAGCGCAATAGCTCCACCTTCCCAAATGCCGCTTTCTGTCTCATTAGGAAGGGAAAAGTTTGTCCACGTCGCAGGAATTTTGTAACTTTGCATTGATATAATGCGTAACAATACCAAAAAGAGCAAGACAGAATATGAGCGACAGACTATACATTTTCGACACTACGCTGAGAGACGGAGAGCAGGTGCCTGGTTGCCAGTTGAATACCATTGAGAAGATTCAGGTGGCTCGCCAGCTCGAGGCTTTGGGCGTGGATGTGATAGAGGCCGGATTTCCCATTTCCAGCCCTGGTGACTTTAACTCCGTGGTGGCCATATCGAAAGCAGTGACATGGCCCACCATCTGCGCGCTGACAAGAGCCATAGAGAAAGACATAGACGTGGCGGCGCAGGCGCTGGAGTATGCCAAGCACAAGCGCATACACACGGGCATCGGGACAAGCGACTCACACATCAAGTACAAGTTCAACAGCAACCGTGAGGAGATAATAGAGCGTGCCGTGGCAGCGGTGAAATACGCCAAACGGTACGTGGAGGACGTGGAGTTCTACGCCGAAGATGCGGGACGCACGGACAACGAATATCTGGCACGTGTGATAGAAGCCGTCACCAAGGCAGGGGCGACCGTGTGCAACATTCCCGACACCACGGGCTTCCGCCTGCCCGGAGAGTATGAGGCGAAGATACGCTACCTGTATGAGCACGTGGACGCGTTCGCGGCAGGCAAGAGCATACTATCCACCCACTGCCACAACGACCTTGGCATGGCTACCGCCAACACGATGGCAGGTGTGCTGGGAGGCGCGAGACAAGCGGAGGTGACCATAAACGGCATAGGCGAGAGAGCGGGCAACACGTCGCTGGAGGAGGTGGTGATGATTCTGAAGACCCACCCCGACCTTGGCATTGACACGAACATAAACACCACCAAGATCTACCCCACCAGCCGCATGGTGAGCAGCCTGATGAACATGCCCGTGCAGCCCAACAAGGCGGTGGTGGGAAGAAACGCCTTCGCCCACAGCAGCGGCATACACCAGGACGGAGTGCTGAAAAATGCCTCTACCTACGAGATTATGGACCCCAAGACTGTGGGAATAGACGACAACGCCATAGTGCTTACCGCACGAAGCGGCAGGGCGGCACTGAAACATAGGCTGCACGTGAACGGAGTGGAGGTGAACGAAGAGAGGCTTGACGCCATCTACGCCGACTTCCTGAGACTTGCCGACAAGAAGAAGGAGGTAACCGACGACGACATACTAATGCTGGCCGGAGCCGACAGGGCGCAGACGCACAACGTGAAACTGGACTACCTGCAGGTGACCACGGGCAAGGGCGTGAGGAGCGTGGCAAGCCTGGGTCTGGACGTGGCAGGGGAGAAATTCGAGGCGTGCGCCAGCGGCAATGGACCTGTGGATGCCGCCATAAAGGCGCTGAAGAACATAATAAAGAGGCAGATGACGCTGAAAGAATTCACCATTCAGGCTATCTCGAAAGGCAGTGACGACGTGGGCAAGGTGCACATGCAGGTAGAATATGACGGACACCCCTACTACGGCTTCGGGGCAAACACCGACATAGTGACCGCTTCCGTTGAGGCATACATCGATTGCATAAACAAGTTTAAACATTGATAATTCCTCATATAACCCAGAGCAAAAAGATAATAACATGGGAAAGACACTATTTGACAAGATATGGGACAGCCACGTGGTGAGGCAGGTTGAGGACGGTCCCACGCAACTCTACATCGACCGCCTCTATTGCCACGAGGTGACCACTCCGCAAGCGTTTGACACGCTGCGCGACAAGGGGCTAAAGGCCTTCCGC
The DNA here is from genome assembly GCA_021204845.1 of Prevotellaceae bacterium. Taxonomy (GTDB): domain Bacteria; phylum Bacteroidota; class Bacteroidia; order Bacteroidales; family Bacteroidaceae; genus Physcousia. The sequence goes on from JAJPYT010000068.1 coordinate 1,956, forward strand.
CCGACGAAGATATTCGCCATGCCCGACCACAACACGCCCAGCGACCAGCAGGAGGTGATAAACGACCCAATAGGCAGGAAGCAGGTGGAGACCTTGGAGGCAAACTGCAAGGAGTTCGGCATCACGTACTTTGGCATGGGCTCGAAGGACAACGGAATAATCCACGTTGTGGGACCGGAGAAAGCTCTCTCACTGCCCGGAATGACCATCATCTGCGGCGACTCCCACACCAGCACGCACGGAGCCGTGGGAGCGCTGGCAATGGGCGTGGGCACGAGCGAGGTGGCAGAGGTGCTGGCAAGCCAGTGCATCTTGCAGACCAAGCCCAAAACGATGAGGATAAACATAGAGGGCAAACTGCAAAAGGGCGTGACAGCGAAGGACGTGGCACTCTACATCATGGCACAGATGACCACTGGCGGAGCCACGGGTTACGCGGTGGAATATGCCGGCAGCACCATTCGCAATATGAGCATGGAGGGCCGCCTGACGCTCTCCAACCTAAGCATAGAGATGGGCAGCCGCGCCGGCATGATAGCCCCCGACGAGAAGACTTTCGACTATCTGAAAGGGCGCGAATACGCCCCGAAAGGCGAGGCGTGGGACGAGGCTGTCGCAGAATGGAAGGAACTGCGCAGCGACGACGACGCGGTGTTCGACAAGGAGGTGAACTACCGCGCGGAGGACATAGAGCCACGAATAACCTACGGCACCAACCCAGGAGCGGGCATCGCCATAAACGAGTGCGTGCCAGCGCTGGAGAGCATAGCCGAGGAAGAGAGAGACGGCTTCATGGCAGGGCTGAGATATATGCAGTTCCAGCCAGGCGAGAAGCTGGAGGGTCACGCTGTGGACTACGTGTTCCTCGGAGCTTGCACCAACGGCAGAATAGAGGACTTCCGCGCCTTTGCCAGTGTGGTGAAGGGAAGGAAGAAACATCCCGACGTGGTGGCTTGGCTGGTGCCAGGCAGCCAGCTGGTAAGGCGGCAGATACTGGAGGAAGGCATAGACAAGGTGCTGGAGGAGGCAGGCTTTGAGCTGAGACTCCCATCATGCTCCTCGTGCCTGGCAATGAATCCCGACAAAGTGCCGGCCGGCAAGCTGTGCGTCTCCACGAGCAACCGCAACTTCGTGGGACGGCAGGGTCCCGGCTCACGCACCGTATTGGCAAGTCCGCTGACAGTGGCGGCATCGGCAATCACAGGAAAAATTACTGACCCAAGAGAATTCTTATGATTATGAAACAGAAATTCGACATAGTAAAAAGCACTTGCTTACCCATAAACATAGACAACTGCAACACTGACCTCATAATACCGGCGCGCTATCTGGCAAGCACCACACGCGATGCGAAGTTCTTCGGCGATGCTTTCATGCGAGACCTCCGCTTCGACGCTGAGGGTAAGCCAATAACAGACTTCGTGCTGAACCAGCCCGACTACCGCGAAGCGCCCAAAAAGGGAATTCACGAGATTATAGTGGGAGGGCATAACTGGGGCTCGGGCTCAAGCCGCGAACACGCCGCATGGGCCATATCGGGCTATGGCGTGAGAGTGGTGATTGCCACCTCGTTCGCCGACATCCACAGGAACAATCTGCTCAACTGCTTCGTGCTGCCCGTGGAGGTGAGCCACGACTTCCACCAGGAACTCATAGCAAGCATAACGAGCGACCCCCGAACCACGGTGGAGGTGAACGTCCCGGAACAGACGGTTACCAACCTTGCCACGGGAAGCAAGGAGCGATTCGAGCTGAACGGATATAAGAAATATTGCCTGATGAACGCCCTCGACGACATAGACTTCCTCTTGGAGGGCCGTGACAAGATAGAGGCGTGGGAACAGAAATGACCGATTTCGCCGAGGCTCTGTGCCGCCACGTGGCAAGAGAACTGGAGGGGCAGGACGGAGAATACGTGAAGAGCGCCATAAAAGTGTTAGACGCGAGAAACCACCTCTTCCGCACCTTGCCCACGGGTCACACCGACGAGACGGAGGATATTTACGCCACAAGCGACCTCTGCCGAGTTGACGAGGAGATGAACACACTGCCCGACATGAGCAAAGCCATGAGCGTGGCGAGAAATTATTTTTAAGGTAGAAAGATTGAAGAATGGAAAACAAGTTTATTGAATTTATGGACACGACACTGCGCGATGGCGAGCAAACCAGTGGAGTGTCGTTTATGCCACACGAGAAACTGGTGATAGCGAGAGCCTTGCTCACCGACCTCAATGTAGACCGCATAGAGGTTGCCTCAGCACGAGTGTCGGCTGGAGAGCAGGAGGCGGTGCGCAGAATTTGCCGCTGGGCAAACATGGCGGACAAGCTGGACTGCATAGAGGTGCTGGGCTTCGTGGACGGACACGTGAGCGTTGACTGGATAAAAGAGGCTGGAGGCAAGAACATAAACCTGCTGTGCAAGGGCTCACTGCGCCACTGTCGAG
>JAJPYT010000068.1:4411-11079 GCA_021204845.1 Prevotellaceae bacterium
ATCGTGAGCGTTGAGTGTAATAAAGAGTCTTTATGCTAGACATTATACGTGGTGTTTAAGGGCTAGCTGCGAAACTGCCGCGAGCAGCTGAAAAAGACACCAGAGGAGCATATAGCCGACATAAAAGAGGTTATCAGCTATGCCGACAGCCAGGGCGTGGGAGTGAACGTCTACCTCGAGGACTGGAGCAACGGGATGAAAAGCAGCCCCGAATATGTTTACCAAATAGTAGATGCGCTGAAGGAGACAAGCGTGCGCCGCTTCATGCTTCCCGACACTTTGGGCATACTCAACCCTCTTGACATTCTGAACTATATGGCACTGATGATGGAGCACTACCCCGACCTCCACTTCGATATACATGCCCACAACGACTACGACCTCGCCGTGGCCAACGAATTGACCGGAGCTTACGCTGGCTGCAAGGGAGTGCACACGAGCATCAACGGACTGGGCGAGAGAGCCGGCAACGCCTCTCTGGCAAGCATGCAAGCAGTGCTGAAAGACCAGCTGAACGTGGAGACGCACATAGACGAGAAACATCTCAACGAGGTATCACGACTTGTGGAGGGCTGTTCGGGGATTCCCATTCCGCCCAATCAGCCAGTGGTGGGCGAGAGCGTGTTCACACAGGTGGCTGGCGTGCATGCCGACGGTGACAAAAAAGCCGACCTCTACCAAAACGCCCTGATGCCGGAACGCTTCGGGCGCAAGAGGGAATATGCTCTTGGAAAGAACTCTGGCAAGGCAAACATACAAAAGAACTTAGAAGCCCTTGGCATGGAGCTTACCCCAGAGCAGACGAAACGCGTGACCGACCGCATCATAGAATTAGGCGACAAGAAAGAAATAGTCACACAGGACGAGCTGCCCTACATAGTTAACGACGTGCTGAAGCATGCGATGCCAGAGGAGCACGTGAAACTGCTCTCCTACGTGGTGACCACCGCCTATGGGCTGAAACCTATAACAAGCCTACGGCTGGAGGTTAACGGCGAGATATACGAGGAAAGCGCGCAGGGAGACGGGCAGTTCGACTCCTTCATGCGTGCTATCCGCCACATCTACAGGGACAACTTAGGGCGCAAGCTGCCCTGGCTCTCCAACTACGTGGTCACGATCCCCCCTGGCGGCCGCACCGACGCGCTGGTGCAGACGGTGATAACGTGGACCGCCAACGACCGCATTTTCCGCACACGAGGCTTGGATGCCGACCAGACGGAAGCGGCTATAAAGGCAAGCATAAAGATGTTGAATCTCATTGAGCCATACTTCCGCGACGAAAAGGGCAAAATCGAGTGAGACACAAGGAAATAATACTTAAAGGATACTATGAAACTGAAAATTGCAGTTCTGGCCGGTGATGGAATCGGTCCTGAGATTATGGAACAGGGCGTGGTAGTGATGAGTGCCGTAGCCCAGAAGTTCGGTCACGAGGTCTCCTATAAGGAGGCTTTGTGCGGTGCGCACGCCATTGATGAGGTGGGAGACCCCTTCCCCGAAGAGACATTCCAGACGTGCATGGAAGCCGACGCTGTGCTGTTTGCCAGTGTGGGCGACCCTAAGTTTGACAACGACCCCACAGCCAAAGTGCGCCCTGAGCAGGGCTTGCTGGCTATGCGAAAGAAACTGGGGCTCTATGCCAACGTCCGTCCCGTGGAGACTTTCGATTGCCTGATACACAAATCTCCGCTGAAGAACGAGATTGTGAGCGGTGCTAATTTCGTGTGTATCAGAGAGCTTACGGGAGGCATGTACTTCGGAGAGAAGAAGGAAGGCACAGAAGAGGCATACGACACAAACTACTACTCCCGACCAGAGGTGGAGCGCATCTTGCGCGTGGCGTACCAGTACGCCCGCCAGCGGCGTAAGCACCTGACCGTGGTGGACAAGGCTAACGTGCTGGCAAGCAGCCGACTGTGGAGAAAGGTGGCGCAAAACATGATGGGCGAATATCCAGACGTGACAACAGACTTCATGTATGTTGACAATGCCTCGATGCGCATGATTCAAGACCCGCGCTTCTTCGATGTGATGGTGACAGAGAACACCTTTGGCGATATCCTCACCGACGAGGGAAGCTGCATAACAGGCTCCATGGGTCTGCTGCCAAGCGCCTCCACTGGCGAACATACCCCGGTGTTTGAGCCAATCCACGGCTCGTGGCCGCAAGGCAAGGGACTCAACATAGCCAACCCCCTGGCGCAGATACTCTCCGTGGCAATGCTTTACGAGTATTTCGACCTTAAGGAGGAGGGCGCTCTCATACGCAAGGCTGTGAATGCCTCGCTCGATGCCAACGTGCGCACGCCAGAGATACAGGTGGAGGGCGCTCCCAAGTATGGCACCCGAGAGGTGGGCCGGTGGATTGTAGACTACATTAAGAACAACTAAACGGACACTTCCTCCCGGCACGATGAGCGTGGGTAGCAGGTGTCTGCTTCTGGCGGCTATGGTCTCGTTCTTCTCCTTGACAATCAAGGGGGAGGACGAGATTACTTATGAGCAGTTGGTGCAGCAGGGAATGGAGGCGCTGGAGAAGGACAGCCTGCAAGAGGCGGAGCTATGTTTCCGCAATGCCATGCATAAACGCCCCTCCAGCAACGTCAACTACCTGCTTTTCCGCTACATAGGGCAGATTCAGGAGAGGCAGGGAAGAGACGACGAAGCCCTGCAAAGCTATACCATAGGGCTGAACATAAAGCCTGACTGCTCGGAGCTGATGCTTGACCGGGCGGCGCTATACTACCGCACGGGGCAGGAGGAAAAGGCAATAATCGACTACACCGACGCTTTAGAGCTTGACTCCCGCAACACAGAGGCTCTGTTCATGCGAGCCCACCTCTATAGGCGCAAGCGCGAGTATAAACTGGCGCGTGTGGACTATGAATCACTGCTGAGACTGGAGCCAGACAATGAGAATGCCATGCTGGGGCTGGTGCTGCTGAACGACGAGAATAGCCGACCTCAAGAGGCTATGGACCAAATAAATGCCCTCATACAACTCTACCCTTCTCACGCCATGCTCTACGTTGTGCGGGGCGGCATGGAGCAGAAGCGCAAGCAATATGAGCTTGCCCTTCACGACATGACCACCGCCATAGAAATGGACCCCCGAAACGCCGATTTTTACGTCTCCCGTGCCACTCTCTATTTAGACATGCGCCGCAAGAAACTCGCCAAGCAAGATGCCCAGACAGCCGTCTCACTCGGTGCCGACGCCAAGGAAATGGCATCCCTCTTGCGATAGAGAGCTGAGCGCTCTTTCCCCCACATGGGAGAGTTTTGAGATGAAAATTTGCGGAAGTGCAGGAATATTGCTAACTTTGTGAGTTCACTGTGCGGAGATGTCTTGCATATTACACATAGAAACCAGCACTGCCGTCTGTTCAGTGGCAATGAGCCAGGATGGAGGGGTAATCTTCGAGAAGGAAGACAGGGAGGGGCCTTCACACTCGGTCACTTGTGGCGTGTTTGTGCAGGAGGCTCTTTCTTTCGTTGAGAGCCATGCTATTCCCCTCGATGCGGTGGCAGTGAGCGAGGGCCCAGGCAGCTACACAGGCTTGCGAATAGGCTTTTCCACAGCTAAGGGCGTTGCCTATGGGCGTGGCGTGCCACTTATAACATTGCCCACTCTGCAAGTGCTCACGGTTCCAGTTCTCCTCTATCATGACGAGCTGGAAGACAATGCCCTGCTGGTGCCAATGATTGACGCGCGCCGCATGGAGGTTTACACGGCTGTCTACAACCGCGCCCTGAAGACGGTGCTGGAGGTGCAGCCCATGGTTGTCGACTCTGGTTCCTTCGCTGCCCAACTGGAGCGAGGCCCGGTATATTTCTTCGGCGATGGAGCCGCCAAGTGCCAGGAGGTGATAAAGCATCCCAACGCCCGCTTCCTGCCCGACATAGTGCCGCTGGCGAGAAACATGTGCCCCCTGGCGGAGCGGAAGATAGCCCTTGGTGAATACGCTGACGTGGCATACAGCAAGCCCTTCTACCTGAAAGAGTTCATTGCCACGCAACCAAAGAAATTATTATAATTATGACATACAACACACAAAGAGATCAGATGAGCCTGCCAGAATACGGTCGCTACGTGTTTGAGATGGTGAAGTACATAAAGACTCTTCCCACTAAAGCGCAAAGGCAGCGGGGAGCGGAGACGGTGGTGAATATAATGGCGAACATGAACCCTCAGTTGCGCGAGCAGCCAGACGCTATTTGGCTGATATGGGACCATTTGGCTTACATAAGCAACTATGAGTTAGACATAGACTATCCCTACCCCGTTACACGGCTCGACGACGACACCGCAAAGCCAGAGCCGCTCAAATATCCCACGAACGACATACAGCAGCGACAGTACGGCCATCTGATAGAGGCTTCGCTGGAAAAGCTGGCTGAGATGCCCGACGGGCAAGAGCGCGACACGCTGCTCAGGATGGTGGCGAACCAGATGAAGCAAAGTCTCTTCAACTGGAACCGAGACGTGATGGACAACGAGAAGGTGGCAAACGACATTGAGCGTTACACCGACGGGAAGGTGATGCTAAACCTCGCCACGTTCCGCTTCAATCCTGTGCAGATAATGCCGAAGCAGGGAGAGAACCACAACAGCAAGAAGAAAAAGGTGTAAAACCCACATAAAGAAGAGATATGTCGTCCTTTATCATCGAAGGTGGCCGCCCATTGCAAGGCGACATCAGCCCGCAGGGAGCAAAGAACGAGGCTTTGCAAGTACTTTGCGCCACACTGCTGACCGCCGACCCCGTGAGGATAAAGAATCTTCCCGACATATCCGACGTGCGCAACCAAATACAGCTGCTCACCGACATAGGAGTGAAAGTGACGCACAACGGCAAGGGAGATATGACTTTCCAGGCCGACAATGTCAATTTAGACTATCTGAAAACCGACGATTTCATACACCGCTGCAGCCGCATAAGGGGCAGCGTAATGTTCATCGGTCCGCTGGTGGCACGCTTCGGCCGTGCCATGATATCTAAGCCAGGCGGCGACAAAATAGGGCGCCGCAGGCTGGACACGCATTTCCTTGGCATCCAAAAGCTGGGAGCGCACTTCACCTACAACGCAGAACGAGGCATATTCGACATAAAGGCTAATGGGCTGAAAGGCTGTTATATGCTGCTTGGCGAGGCGTCGGTTACAGGCACGGCAAACATTATCATGGCATCCGTTTTTGCGCAGGGCACCACTACTATCTACAACGCCGCCTGCGAGCCTTACGTGCAACAGCTCTGTCATTTGCTTAACAGCATGGGAGCCAACATATCTGGCATAGCGAGCAACCTGCTCACTATAGTGGGAGTGCGCCGCCTCCACGGGGCAACCCACACGGTGCTTCCCGACATGATTGAGATAGGCTCATTCATCGGCATGGCGGCCATGTGCGGCAGCGGCATCCGCATCAAGCACGTGAACCGCCGCCAGTTAGGCATAATCCCCGACACCTTCCGCCGTTTGGGCATAGAGGTGATAAACGAGGGCGACGGGCTTTTCGTGCCCAAGCAGGAGCACTACGAGATAGATTCCTTCATCGACGGCTCTTTCATGACGTTCTCCGACGCTCCATGGCCAGGTCTCACGCCCGACCTGCTCAGCGTCCTGCTTGTGGTAAGCACCCAGGCAAAAGGCTCTGTGCTCATCCATCAGAAGATGTTCGAGAGCCGCCTCTTCTTCGTGGACAAGCTCATCGATATGGGAGCCCAGATTATTCTCTGCGACCCCCACAGGGCGGTGGTAGTTGGTCATGACAAACAGGTGCCCCTGCACGCTGGCCGAATGACCAGCCCCGACATACGCGCCGGCATAGCCTTGCTAATAGCTGCCCTTAGCGCCGACGGGGTGAGCCGCATAGACAATATCGGGCAGATTGACCGTGGATACCAAGATATAGAGGGACGCTTGAACGCCCTTGGAGCTAACATTAAACGAGTGGATTGAGTGAGATGATAAGAGAGGCGGACGTTTACAAGATAGGCCAGATAGGCAAGCCCCACGGCGTGAAAGGCGAGATTCAGTTCGCCTTCTCCGACGATGTATGGGACCGCACAGAAGCTTCCTTCCTTTTTTGCAAGGTAGACGGCATATTGGTGCCCTTCATGCTGGAGGAGTACCGCTTCACGGGCGACACCGTGGCTCTGCTGAAGTTCCACGGCATAGACAGTCCCGAGGCTGCCCGCCAGCTTGGCGGACTGGAGGTTTTCTTCCCATACGAGCTCACACCCGAGGCGGATGAGGAAGTTCCCTCGTGGCATTATTTCCAGGGTTTCCAGATTGTGGACGAGGCGCAAGGCAGTCTCGGAACGATTGACGAGGTGGACGACAGCACAACGAACGTGCTCTTCCGTATAGGAGACCTGCTCATACCAGCCGCCGAAGATTTCATTGTCAGTATTGACCAGGACAAGCGCCTGCTTACCATGAGGCTCCCCGAGGGGCTTACGGATATATGAAAAAGAAGTTAGCTATATTAGGCAGCACGGGCAGCATAGGCACGCAAGCCCTTGAGGTGGTCAGCCAGCACGCCGACCGCTATGAGGTCTCCGTGCTTACAGCCAATAAGCAGGCTGATTTACTCATCGCCCAGGCGCGCCAGTTCCGTCCTGCCGCCGTTGTCATAAGTGACGAGGAGAAATATTCCATCG
>JAJPYT010000156.1 GCA_021204845.1 Prevotellaceae bacterium
AGTCTCACGCTGCAAAGGTACACAATATTTGGCAGATAACGTAGCTTTCTTTAAAAAAATGGCAAACAATGTTTACCTTATACACACAATGTTTTCCTCATAGAACTGGTTGACATCTCTTATCCCATTGGTAAACAAGTGATTCCCGATGCTGTATATCTCTTGGTAAGAGATATTCACTTTCTCTGTCAGAAAAGTCAACAAGAAAGTTGTATGAAAAAACAGCGAAAATGAAGATTAACAAGCTATGATATTCAATTCGTTCCAGTTCTTGTGGCTGTTTCCTTTGGTGTTCCTCGTATATTATGGGCTTGCGAATTTGCCTGCTCTCAGTAATAAAACCAGACACGAGGTGGAGAATGCCTGCCTTATATTGGTTTCTTACGGCCTGTATATGCAGTGGAAACCTGCATACGCCTTGCTTTTGCTTGGTGTGACGGCAGTGACATATTTCGCTGCTCTGATAATTGAGCGGCAGGGGGAAAAGACGCATTATAAACGCAAATGCTTGCTCTTTGTGTTCGCCATCCTTGCGTTGTTGCCATTGTTGGTGTTCAAGTATTACAATTTCATAAATGAGACTGTGGGCAGCGTATTTGCCTCAATAGGTTTTGCAACGAATTTGCCAGGGCTGAATTGGGCAATACCTGTGGGCATATCATTTTTCTCGTTTATGGCTGTCGGTTACCTGTTCGACGTGTACTATGGGCGGATAAGGGCAGAGCACAACTGGTGGAACTACATGCTCTTCGTCTCTTTCTTTCCCCAGATATTGTCGGGTCCCATAAGCAAGGCGAAAGACCTGCTGCCGCAAATAAAAGCTGACAGACACTTCAGTTACAGCCAGGCTGTGGCAGGTCTGAAGTTTCTGCTTTGGGGTATGTTTCTGAAAGTGGTGATGGCGGACAGGCTCGGACTGTATGTGGATACGGTTTTCAACAACTGGCAATATAATTCGGGGGTCTCGTGCCTCGTGGCGAGCCTTGCCTACTCTTTCCAGATTTACGGTGATTTTGCGGGTTACTCCCTAATGGCTGTGGGAGTGGGGCGGCTGATGGGCTTTGAACTGGTGAACAACTTCAACAGGCCATACTTCTCAGTCTCCGTGACAGACTTCTGGCGGCGGTGGCACATATCGCTCTCTACATGGCTGAAGGACTACGTTTATATCCCGCTTGGCGGAAGCCGGTGTAGCAAGGCGAGGAATTATCTCAATATAATAGTGACGTTTCTTGTGAGCGGGATATGGCACGGAGCCAACTGGACGTTCATTGTCTGGGGCTTGTTGCATGGCGTGCTGCAAGTGATAGAGAAGGCTCTCGGTTTGCAACGCTGCGAAAGCCAGAAGTGGTATGTGAGACTGCCGAGAATAATAGTCACTTTCGTATTTATAAATTTCCTGTGGACAATCTTCAGGATGCCTACGATTGTGGACGGTATTGGGGTTATATCAAGGATGTTCACGCAGCGGGGAAGCCTTTTGCCGACGGAAAACAAGCAGGTGCTGTTCTCTCTCATGTCGCTTGGAATAGTCATTCTGGCGGAGGTCGCACAAGAGTTTGCGCCATCTAAGTTCGCACTAATGGGCAATAGGCGCATGGCAGTAAGGTGGAGCACGTATGTTTTCCTGCTACTTCTAATTATTTTGACAGGAGTGCTTGACAGTGGTCAGTTCATATATGTAAGTTTCTGAGACAAATGAAGAAGTTATTTATCCGCTTGGGCATACTTGCCCTTATCATGTTGGCTTGTGACTTTGCCGTGGGCTTTGTGGGAGCGAGATTGGTGGAAAACGCCAAGGGAGGAGACACAAAGCGGAAGAGATACATAGCCTGTGAGGTAAACGCTGATGTGCTTGTTTTCGGCTCGTCGCGTGCCTTTCACCATTATGACCCAGGTATTTTGGGAGAGGAGTTGGGCATGAGTGTTTACAATTGCGGCTTTGACGGAAACGGGATAATCTGTGCGTACGGCTTTTATGAGATGATAACCTGGCGCTATTGCCCTAAAGTTATTCTGTACGAAGTGACTTCATCGTTTGACACGAATATTGGCGACAACAACAAGTATTTGTGGAATCTGCGCTACTTCTATGACAGTGAGTGCATTGACTCAATATTCTGGAATGTGGAAGGAACGGAACGCTACAAGATGATATCCAGAATGTACAGATTCAATTCCGCACTGCCCCAGCTGGTAATGGACAATCTGCACCCTTTGCATGATGACAATAAAGGTTATCGTCCTATGGATAGGGAAATGAAAACAGAGGCTAAGCCTATAGAAATACAAGAGGCACATGAATTTGATAGACTGAAGCTCTATTACCTTGAAAGACTGATTAATGATTCTAAAGGTAAGACGAAATTGATATTTACTGTGTCGCCTTGCTATAAGAAGACTGACGACAGAGAACTGGAGCCAGTTCGGGAACTATGCGACAAATATGGCATTCCTTTGCTCAACCACTCCACTGACACGGCATTTAACCGCAAGAGAGACTTCTTTTATGACGGAGCTCATATGAACCGCCGTGGCGCGACGGAATACAGTAAGATGATTTCCCGTGAGATAAAGGCTGCGTTGGCTGGTGAAACTAAGTAGGTAAGTCTCCCTGGGCGACAAGCAAATGAGTACACCCCTTAGTGTGTTAAGTTAAGAGGCTTTAGTGCGTTAAGTTAAGAGACTATTAGTAACATATCGCACTTGCGGATTCTTGTCTGGACACAATCCCTTACGATTTTGTGGAGTGCCAGCAACATCCCCCAGCTGTTGGTTCCTTTGTTTATCGGTCTCGCCACAAGTATAGACTTTTGAGATTCCTTGCAGCAATAATCAGAAAAAGGTTGCATGGTTACAACCTTTTGACTACTTTTTTGCTATCTTTGCATCGCTTATAGGTAAATATCAGTCTGTATGAAGTATCTTAATATAAAGAAGGCGCTGGTCGCTTGGCAGAATTTGCAGCCGCTCTCAGAGAAAGATAGAGAAAGGCTTAGCCGCCGCTTTACAGTGGACTTCAACTACAACAGTAACAATATTGAGGGTAACACATTAACTTACGGGCAGACGGAAATATTGCTGCTTTTCGGCAAGGTTATCGGGGAGGCTGACGTGCGTGACGTACAGGAAATGGCGGCAAGTGACGTGGGTTTGCGGATGATGAGAGAAGCAGCTATGGTGAAGGGAATGCCTTTGACCCAGAATTTTATCAGAACATTGCATAAGACCATACTGCGAGAGGATTACACTGTATATAGTAATTTGCCTGGTGAAATACAGACAAGTTACGTGATTCATGCGGGACAGTATAAGACACGGCCGAATAGTGTTATCACACGATATGGAGACAGATTCGAATATGCCTCACCAGAGGAGACACCCGGACTGATGGGGGATTTGGTGGACTGGTATAATGCGTCGGAACAAAAGGGGAGACTCTCACCAGTAGAGTTGGCGGCGCTGTTTCATTACCGTTATATACGCATTCATCCTTTCGAGGATGGCAACGGGCGAATTGCCCGACTGATGATGAATTACATCTTGACTCGCCATGATTATCCGATGATAGTGGTCCGCAGTCGCAAAAAGAGCGAATATTTAGAAGCTTTACATCAAACTGATATCGAAACGGGCCCAATCGCGAGTGACGGTGCCCATGCAGATATTAAAAATATTCGTCCTTTCTTGAAATATTTCAATGACTTGGTGGCTACAGAAGTGTATAACGATGTGCTGTTCGTGAGTGAGAGAAACGATAATGTGTGGTGGTATGACGGGGAGCGGATTGCATTCCGAACGCCAAATTACACGAGGATACTGAACGCTATGCTTACACGACCGACATTGACGCTTGCGGACATGAAAGAGGAGACAGGTATCAGCGTGACGGCTATACAGAAACTCTTGGAGCAGCTGATTTCAAGAAAGTATGTGGAGCGCGGGGAGAGGGATGGGAGCTGGAGAGTGTTTGTGACACAATAAAAAAACAGAAGTGGTCTCGGCTCTCTTGCGGGTCTTCGGTTTTCATGACGCGCAGGGATGGCTGTCATCATGTTGTGCACTTTTAATGCTTTAGAGGTGAAAACATTCGAAGAAACTCACTATATTTGCAGTTAAGAAACACTGATATAACCGATAATTATGGAACGATTCAGCGAATTGGTGCGTTTGCGCCGCAGTATGCGCAAGTTCACGGACGAGCCACTGGAGCAGGGAGAGATTGACACTATATTGCGAGCCGCGCTGATGGCGCCCTCGAGCAAGGGGCTCAGAAGCTTCGAGTTTGTGGTGGTGACACGGCGGGAGATTATAGCCGCCCTGTCGCGCTGCAAGGCGCAGGGAGCCGACTTCCTGAGCGGAGCGGCAGCTGCCGTGGTGGTGGCAGGTGACGAGGAGGTAAGCGACGCATGGATAGAGGATGCCTCGGTGGCAAGCACTCTGATGCTCCTGCAGGCTGAGGACCTGGGGCTGGGCTCTTGCTGGGTGCAGATACGCGAGAGAAAAGATGCCGACGGAGGCGATGCTGAGGAAAACGTGCGAAAGCTACTTGGCATGCCAGGTCAGATGCGTGTGCTCAGCATCATAGCCTTGGGACATAAGGGAATGGAGCGCAAGCCGCAAAACGAGGATAAACTGCGCCTCGACAAGGTGCACCGCGAGAAATGGTGATAACACTGATAGGCGCTGGCAATGTGGCGACGAGCTTAGGCTCTAGCCTCGAAGGGGCAGGGCATAGGGTGAGGCAGGTGTGGAGCCGCACAGAGGAGGCGGCAAGAGAGCTTGGGGAGAGGCTGTCGTGCCCTTGGACCACGGACATAAGCCAGGTGGACGGAGACTGCGACGTGGCGCTGATAAGCGTGAAAGACAGCGAGATAGGGCGGTTGGCGGAAAACCTGCGAACTGATGCTCTGGTGGTGCACACGGCAGGTAGCGTGCCTCTTGCGGCTCTGCCACAGGCTAAGGCGGGGGTGATGTATCCCATGCAGACTTTCACGAAGGAGAGGCTGGTAAATCTCAAAAATGTGCCGCTGTTCGTGGAGACAAAGAGGGCAGAGGATATGCCGACCTTGAAAGCACTGGCTGAAAGCCTGAGCCAAGACGTGCGTGAATTGGGGAGCGACGACCGCTGCCGACTGCATATAGCAGCCGTGTTCGCCTGTAATTTCACTAACCACTGCTACGCACTGGCAGCGGACGTGCTGGAGAGTGCGGGGCTGCCATTCGAGTTGTTGCTGCCTCTGATTGACGAGACTGCCCGCAAAGTACACGTGATGTCCCCGGAAAAAGCGCAAACAGGTCCTGCCGCGCGCTGGGACCAGGGCGTGATGGAGCGGCATCTGGAGTTGCTTGAAGGGCGGCAGCGAGATATATACGAACTGCTTAGCGGGAGCATCCGCCAGAGCAGGGAGAGGAGGGAGAGAGATGATTAACTACGACCTGAGAAAGATACGCGCCTTGGTGTTTGATGTGGACGGTGTGCTTAGCTGCTCCACCATAACTCTAAGTAACGACGGAGTGCCCTGCCGCACGGTGAACATAAAAGACGGCTACGCCATACAGCTGGCGGTGAGAGAGGGGCTGCTGGTGGCGATAATAACGGGCGGACGCGTGGAGGCTGTGAGGCGGCGTTATGAGGGCTTAGGCGTGAAAGATATATATTTGGGCGCCGCCGTGAAGATGATGGCTTACGACGAACTGAAGAAGAAGTATGGTCTCAGTGACGAGGAGATTCTCTTCATGGGCGACGATATACCCGACCACGAGGTGATGAGCCAGTGTGGTTGCCCCTGCTGCCCCGCTGACGCTGCCCCAGAGATAAAGGGGGTGAGCCTGTACGTGAGTCACGTGGCAGGGGGAGAGGGTTGCGTGCGCGACGTGATGGAACAGGTGCTGAGAGCGCAGGGAAAGTGGATGGCAGACAAAACGGCATTCGGATGGTGAGATACAGATATGTGTTGGCAAGCGGCAGTCCCCGACGCAGGGAGCTGCTCACAGGGCTGGGGCTGGAATATGAGTTGCGTCTGATGGACGGCATAGACGAAAGCTACCCCGCCACGCTGAGGGGAGAGGAGATACCTATAGCCATCTCACGCAAGAAGAGCGAGGCTTACCTGGCTACACTGGCGGAAGATGAGCTGCTGATAACGGCGGACACGATAGTGTATCTCGACGGACGCGTGATAGGCAAGCCCCGCAGCGAGGAGGAAGCCTGCGAGATGCTGCGCGCGCTGAGCGGACGCACACACGAGGTGATGACAGGCGTGACACTCGCCACTAAGCGGAGAAGCCACTCGTTCGGCTGCACAAGCCGTGTGACCTTTGCCCCGCTGGCTGAGGAGGACATAAGGCATTACGTCTCCACTTTCCACCCCTTGGACAAAGCCGGGGCATACGGCATACAGGAGTGGATAGGCTACATAGGGGTGACGAGCATAGAGGGCAGTTACTATAACGTGATGGGGCTGCCAGTGCAGCGATTGTACACTGAATTGAAGAGATTTATGGAAAATGACTAAAGTAAAAGATAGACTATGGCTATGAGGAACAAAACTTTAATGATACTGGCGGCTTTGGGGCTGCTGGGGCTTGCCAGCTGCGACGACACGAGCGGCAGCTATCCCCCGACGTGGAAGGGCTTCACATACAGCCCGACGGATATATATCCGGGCGACTCGGTGCTGATAACCGCCGCGCAGGCCAAGAAAGGGCATTACCTGAACGCCACGGATTACTCCTTCTCAATGAAAGTGAGAGTGGACGTGGACGGAGAGACACAAGACAGCACCCTCTCATACAGCTACCATACAAACTACGACGGCACCAGCAATGCCGACCCCAC
Source organism: Prevotellaceae bacterium (assembly GCA_021204845.1). Taxonomy (GTDB): domain Bacteria; phylum Bacteroidota; class Bacteroidia; order Bacteroidales; family Bacteroidaceae; genus Physcousia. The sequence continues at coordinate 6,842 of JAJPYT010000156.1, forward strand.
ATGGAAACTGAAAATACCCGACAATACGATTGGCGGCACCAGCTACACCTGCTCCTTCTCTGCCAAGTGGAGCAACTCGGCTGACGGCAACATGGGAACTTACCTCGGGACAAGCGGGGGCGACGGCTACACGGGCAGCATAACGAGCTACAGCTACACTATCTACAGCCAGGCAAGCGGCTCGTTCAGCCTGCCCATAAGAATAAAGCAATAATAGGGCGGGGGAAGGTAATAATCGGGAAGAAATTTCGTTTATACATTTAATGAGGTTTCTATATCGATATCTGCCTTTCATGACCGCTCTGCTGCTATGGCTTGGCAGCACGGGCGCTCGCGCTCAGCAGGAAGAGAAGACAGACACTACGAGAGTGAAACTGCACGGAACGGTGGTAGACGAGAATCAGGAATCTATACCTTTCGTGATTATACGAATAGAAGGACAAGGAATAGTGAGCACGGCAGATCTGAACGGCAAATACAGCATTGAATTCGCCACGGCGGACAGCGTGGTGGTCCACTACCAGATGGCGGGCTACCAGAACCGCAAGCGTGTGTTGCGCAATCCGCAGGGCTCGCTGACGCTGAACATAGTGATGCCGGGAGCTGACCGCGAGATGGAAGAGGTGGTGGTGAACGAGACGCGGAGGCAGATGGGCACCACAGAAACGCTGAATACCAAGGAACTGAAGCGGCTGCCAAGCACAACGGGAAACGCAGTGGAGGAACTGGTGGCGACGCAGGCGGGGGTCTCCAGCCACAACGAGCTATCGAGCCAATATAACGTGAGAGGCGGCTCGTTCGACGAGAACTGCGTGTACATAAACGGAGTGGAGGTCTACCGCCCCATGCTCGTAAGCAGCGGACAGCAGGAGGGGCTGAGCGTGATAAACAGCGATATGGTGGAGAAGGTGGACTTCTCGGCAGGAGGCTTCGAAGCCAAGTACGGCGACAAGATGTCGAGCGTGCTGGACATAACCTACCGCAGACCGAAAGGATGGGAGGGCAGTCTGCAAGGCTCGCTGCTGGGAGCCAATGCATACGTGGGCTACGGAAACAGGAAATTCTCGTTCAGCAACGGGCTGCGCTACAAGACAAACCAATATATGTTGGGCAGCCTGGAGACGAAAGGGGAGTACTCGCCCTCGTTTCTCGACTATCAGGCTTATCTCTCTTATACCCCCACAGTTAACTGGACGCTGGACGTTATAGGCTATATCTCGAAAAACGTGTATAACTTCACTCCTACGGACAGAGAGACAAAATTCGGAACTATGGAGGACGTGAAGAGTTTCAAGGTGTATTTCGACGGGAAGGAGGCAGACCTCTTCCGCACTTACTTCGGCACCGCGAAACTCTCGCGCAAGTTGAACCAGCGCTCCGCCCTAAGCCTCGCTTTCAGCGTGTTCAGCACAAGGGAGAGGGAGACTTACGACATACAGGGTCAATATTGGCTTAACGACACGGAGGACGACGAGCAACTGGGCGTGGGTACCTATATGCAGCACGCGCGAAATATACTGACCAGCAACACCAAATCGCTGAGGCTTGACTACAGCGCGCGACGGGGTGGGCACTCGGTGCTGGCTGGCTTGGCATGGAAAGGTGAGCACGTGGAGGAAAACTCGCGCGAATGGGAGAGCCGCGACTCCAGCGGCTACAGCATCCCGCACACACAAAACGACCTCATGCTCATATATAACCTGAAGAGTGTGAACGAGATAAGCTCAAACCACATGGAGATGTATGTGCAGGACACATGGCGGCACGAGTCGGAGGCGGGCATACTGAGCGTGAACTACGGCGCGAGGCTCTCTTATTGGAGCTGGAACGGAGAATGGCTGTTCAGCCCGCGTGTGAGCTTCGGCTATGTGCCCTCTGCAAACGACAATTTCACCTTCCGCCTCGCCACGGGCTTGTATTATCAGAGACCATATTATAAGGAATTGCGCGACACTACCACCGTTGGCGGCAACACCAGCGTGGAGCTGAACAAGAACATAAAGTCGCAGCGCTCGTTCCAGGTGATTGCGGGTCTGGAGTATAAGTTCAAACTCTCGGAGCGTCCCTTCAAGTTCACCACCGAGGTCTACTACAAGGCACAGGGAAACATAAACCCTTACAACGTGGACAACGTGAAGATAGTGTACTATGGCGAGAACGTGGCGAGCGGCTACGTGGCTGGCATAGACTTCAAACTCTATGGTGAGTTTGTGCCTGGCACGGACTCGTGGATAAGTTTCGGGCTGATGAAGGCTCAGATGAAACTGAACGGGAAGAGCATACCGCAGCCCACAGACCAGCGCTACAATATAAACTTCTTCTTCAGCGACTATTTCCCTGGAACCACACGATGGAAGATGAACCTGAAGGCTTCGTTCGCTGATGGACTGCCCTTCGGTCCCCCACATACCGGACTGGAAAAGAACGCTTTCCGTGCCCCTGCATACAAGCGTGTGGACTTGGGAATGAACTACCGCGCCCTTGACAACGAAGACCGCCACCTGCGCCACAATGCGGTGAAGAACATCTGGCTTGGGGTGGACTGCTTCAACATCTTCGGCTTCAACAACGTGAGCGGATATTATTGGGTGACAGACGTGAGCGGGCACCAGTATGCCGTGCCTAACTACTTGACGGGCAGACAGCTGAATGGCAGAATACTCATTGAGTTTTAATACATAAACAAACAACAACTACAGTACTAACCTTTTAAAAACAACAAACAAAATGAAAGTTTCAAGAATTGAGCATTTGCGCGTTGCAGTGCAGAAGATAGAGGATGCGCTGCCATTCTTCCAGGACGTGTTGGGCCTCGAGGTCTACAAGACGGAAGTGGTGGAAGACCAGAAAGTGAAGACTGCCTTCCTGAAGGTGGGCGAAGTGAAGATTGAGTTGCTGGAGCCGACGAGCCCCGACAGCACGGTACAGAAGTTCCTTGACAAGGGTGGACGTGGCGTTCACCATGTGGCATTCAAGGTTGAGGATGGCGTGACAGAGGCTCTGGCAGTTTGCGATGCCAAGGGCGTGCGCCTGATTGACAAGGCAATACGTCAGGGAGCTGACGGCCTGCACATTGCTTTCCTGCACCCGAAGAGTACTTGCGGCATACTCACAGAGCTTTGTGAGGAATAAGCGCTTGTAGAGAAAATAATCTGATAAGACGAGGTTCCGCAGCTGGCGTTTAGGGTTGCGGGACCTTGTTGTTTTCGGGAAATACGACTTTAGGCTTGAACGTCTTTGCCTCCTCGAAATCCATCTGGGCGTATGAGAGGATGATGCACACGTCGCCCACCTGCACCCTTCGGGCAGCCGCTCCGTTAAGGCAAACACAGCCCGAACCGCGCTCCCCCTTGATAATGTATGTCTCGAAGCGTTCGCCGTTGTTGTTGTCGAGCACATGCACTTTCTCGCCCGCAATCATGCCCGCGGCATCCATCAGGTCCTCATCTATGGTGATGCTGCCCATGTAGTTGAGGTTAGCCTCGGTGACTGTGACGCAATGCAATTTGGATTTCAGAACTTCTATTGTCATGGAGATTCTACTTGTATCTGATATGGTCAATAAGACGTACAGGCAAATGCCCGCAGAAAACGGTGATGCAGCCCACTACGTCGTCGCTCTCAGCCCAGTCGCTCACTTCGCCCAAGGTCTTTCCGTCCACAATGCTGAAGTATTGCACGTCCAGTCCGTCTACGGCGTTTATTGCCTTGACAACGAAATCTCGCACCTGGCTCACGGAGCTGGAGGCAGCCAGTTTACGGCTCTCGGAGAGAGCCTTGTAGATGTTGGCGGCAATTTTCTTCTCCTCCGGGCTCAGCAGGGCGTTGCGGCTGCTCAGCGCCAAACCGTCCGTCTCGCGCACCACAGGGCAAGGCACAATCTGCAAGGGCAAGGCGAGAGCGTCAACCATGCGCCGCACAACAGCTATCTGCTGGAAGTCCTTTTCTCCGAAATACGCCCTGTCTGGCTTCACGATGGTGAACAGCTTGCTCACTATTTGGCAGACCCCGTTGAAGTGCCCGGGGCGGTATGCGCCTTCCATCACGCTGTCTGTAGGCGGGTAGCTGAACTTGCGGGTGTCGGGTTGGGGATACATCTCCTGCACTGACGGGGCGAAGGCTATGATTTCTCCACCTAACGTGTCCAGCAGCTGGCAATCTGCCTCTAAGTCGGAAGGATATCTTTCCAAGTCTTTCTTGTTGTTGAACTGCGTAGGATTCAGAAATATGCTTACCACTGTGACGTCATTCTCCCGCATGCTACGTTCCACAAGCGAGAGATGTCCCTTGTGCAAGGCTCCCATTGTGGGCACAAGCCCCGCAGTGCCGCCTGACTTTCTGTGTCCGTCCAGCAGGGCTTGCAATTCTTCTACGGTATGAACCAATACCATTCTCTCTTTTCTTATTGAAAAACGTCGCAAAATAACATAAAATACTCGAAACAGCGAAGGATTTAGCATGAATAATTCAGAAAAAGGACAAAAAGAAAGAGTTATGCGAAGCTTGATAACTCAATATTCATCTTTTTTTTGTATCTTTGCATGCGAGGACCCTTTTATATGTGCAATTGCGATGAAGGCTAACAGAATATTGTTCGTCACACAGGAGATTAACCCCTATGTGCCAGAGTCTCCGCTTACCCGCTTGGGCAGGGAAGTGCCGCTGAAAAGCATAGAGGCGGGCAGGGAAATCAGGGCCTTCATGCCAAAATGGGGCAATATCAACGAGCGGCGCAACCAGTTGCACGAGGTGATACGCCTCTCCGGCCTTAACCTCACCATAGACAAGGTGGATCATCCGCTAATCATAAAAGTGGCGAGCCTGGCGGGATACCGCATGCAGATTTATTTTATAGACAGCGAGGACTTCTTCTCCAGACGCCTTCACGAGCGTGATGCCGAGGGGGTGGAATATCGTGACAACTTCGAGCGTGCCGTCTTCTATGCGCGTAGTGTGCTGGAGACGGTGAAAAAGTTGCGCTGGTCCCCTGATATCATTCATTGTCAGGGCTGGATTTCGTGCCTCGTGCCAGTCTATCTGAGAACGGCGTTTGCCGACGATATGGTATTGCAGAACAGCCGTGTCGTCTATAGCCAAAGTGACAACCTGCTCACCTTGGGCACTGGACCTCGTGCCGCCAACCTGCTGGAATACCGTTCCACTGGCGCCGAGGCGATAAGTGAGTTCGGAAACGAGCTCACGCCACGGCAGATGGATATGCTTGCCATAAAATATTCCGATGGTGTCAGCTTCAATTCTTCCACGGAGCCAGAGGAGCTCGTGCAGTATGCCCGTAGCAAGGGCAAATCCATAATGAAGAAAGGCGCTGACGCCCTTCCATCTGATTATGTTGAATTCTTTGATTACGTTTGGGGAAAGGACAGGAGTGAGGCAAACTGACTTTTCTCATATCCAGAGGGTTAAGCACCTCATGCGTTTGTATTGTTGGGGCTCAGTGCTGGTTTGCCTCCTTGCCTCTTGCGACGATAACACAGCATCTCTTGGCATCTACCCTATGACGGACGGGATTACGAACTCAACCGCCATCTATCAGCTCACGACACGGTCGTTGCTTATGGACTCCGTTGTGGCGGGCAGCACTATAAGCTCGCTCGGTCTCATTACCGACCCTGAGACTGGCGCGGAGGTAAAAGCCGATTTCGCCGCGCAGTTTTATACGTTCGAGAACTATGAGTTCCCTGCCCGTGACCTGATGATTGGCACAGTAGACGGCGAGGATCAGCGCGGGGTGGTGCAGTGCGACTCCGTGGAGCTACGCTTCTACTTCGACGATTATTATGGCGACGCTGATAATCCCATGAAGATGGAAGTATACGAACTGGACTCCTTGAACGTGCTAAGCGAGGATTCCACTTATTTCACCGACATGGACCTCTCCGCTTTTGTGCCCGAGGGCGCCGAGCCGCTCTGTTCAAGAGTGTTTGCCCCGATGGATTATAATCTGGATGAGACCACCCTTACCAGCAGCACCCACAGCCACAACGTCCGCGTGGTGCTTGACAAGGAGCTAGGACAGCGCATAATGGACAAATATTACGAGGACCCCACTAACTTTCAGGATTCCTACCACTTTATACGCAACGTGTTCCCAGGAGTTTACGTCACGACCACGGGTGGAAAGGGCACGATGCTTTACGTTTATGTGGGCACTTGCAATGTGTATTTCCGCTATGGAGATGCCGATGAGCCAGACAGCCTTTATGTCGGAATGGCACGTTTCTCTGCAACTCCCGAGGTTATTCAGACGACTCACTTCTCCAATGGTGATATGTCCGCTCTCGTTGAGGACTCCACCTGCACTTATCTGAAAACGCCTGCTGGTATATGTACCGAGATGACTTTGCCCATTGACGAGGTCTTTAGCGGTCAGCACGCCACAGACAGCGTGAGCATGGCATCAGTCACCATCACTCGCTACAACAAGGAACAGACAAATTACCAGCTTGGAACGCCAAGTGAATTGCTCATGGTGCGCAAGAAAGACTACTATTCCTTCTTCCGCGACGGGCAGGTTTCAGACAACCGCACAAGCTATACCACCTCTTTCAGCAACACTTATAACACTTACACTTTTGACAATATTTGCCGTCTACTGGCATATTGCAAGCACGAGAAGATGACCGAGGCGCAGAACGCTGGTATAAGCGAGGAAGAGTGGGCGGAGCAGAATCCTGACTGGAACAAGGTCTTGCTAATTCCCGTGACCACGAGCAGCAACACCAGCGGCTCGGAAGTAAGCGTAACTCACGACATGAGTCTGAACAGCATTCGTCTCGTTGGCGGCACCACGAAGATAGAAATGCAGGTCATTTACAGCAAATTCTATCAGGAGTAGCCTTATATTCAGAAAGGCAGACCCACCGCGAAATGGAGGGAGAAGTCTCTGCCGAATTTGGGATGTATGATGGGGTAGTGGTGTCTTGCGTCGCTGTAGGCGGGGTTTATGGCTTTCATGCCTCCGTCGAGACGCAGAATGAAGTAATTAAAGTTAAGCCTTAGACCAAGTCCGTAGGAGACGGCTATCTGTTTCCAGAAAGTGTCGAAACGGAACTGTCCGCCTGGTTGTTCCTCGTAATTGCATATCGTCCAGATGTTGCCAGCGTCTATAAATGCCGCCCCGTCCACAAGCCATAAGAGGTGGCTGCGGTACTCCACGTTCATGTCGAGTTTTATGTCTCCCGTCTGGTTTATGAAGTCTATCTGCCCGTTCTCCCCGCGGAACGAGCCTGGGCCAAGCTCTCTCACCGACCAGCCCCTCACGCTGTTGGCTCCTCCGCTGAAATAGCGCTTCTCGTATGGCAGCACGTCAGCGTTGCCGTAGGGATAGGCAATTCCAAGACCAAAATGCAAAGCCAGCGAGTTGTCGGCAGTGAAACGGAAGCTTTTGGCAAAATCGAAGTCGCCCTTCACGTATTCGGCGTATGCGATGTTGAACAATGTGTAGTGTCCGTCGCTGTTTTTTGCCGTGCCAAAGAGCGATGTCATACCGTAGAGAAAGTTGCCCGCTGTCTCTATGTTCAGGCGGATATTCCATGCGTTCGTGCCATAGTTTCCGGTGGAAGCGGAGATAGGCTGGCTGCTGTAGTTGAGCGTGTAGCCCCATTTCATTATGAAGAGGTCCTCGTAGTTGTAGCGCAGAATCGCGTTGCGGGAGGAGGCGTTTTCCAGATACTCTTCCCTGAAAGTAGAGGAAATCCAGGGCATGAACACGTAGTTTAGGTCTATCAAGTCTATGCGGTGCTGGCGGCGTCGGTTGTCGGTTGACCAACGGTAGCGCCACACTCCCGTGACCACTCGGCGGTGAAACTCGGGGCGGTCCTGACTGTCGTACATCAGAGATATCTCGCTCGTGGAGACTGCCCTTTTGCGGAAATCGCTGCTGACCATCGGAATCATCAGGTCGGGAAAGACGAGCGAGGCCTCTACGCTGTATTCAATATAGTTCTGCGCGTCGTAGCCGTCCAATCCCTTTATTGCCTCGTATGCGCCCCTTACTTTCAGATTAAGCAGCTCGGAGCCTTTCATCAGATTTCTGTTCTGATACGAGAGACTTACGGCGGCTCCGAGGTCACCGCTACTGTTGGTACCCTCCAGCTCCGCATTGAAAGTGTTCGGCTTGCTCGTCACTACGGTTATCGTGGCATCGAGGGCTGTGCTGTCTTCCTCGTTCACGTTCATCTGGATATTGGAGCTCAACACCGCCCCCATCGTGGCAAGGTTGGCGTACGTGTCTTGCACCCGCCGCTCGCTGTATAGGTCGCCGGGGATTATCAGGCTCTTGCCTTTCAGCACATTGTCTCGTATTGGTCGCCGTTTAAGCAGGGAATCGGTCTGGAAATCCACAGATTTTATGTGGTATTGCAGGTGTGGGCTGCGCTCTGTCTGCCCCGTTGTGTAGAAATTCTCAACTGTCATCTTCAGCCAGACATTCTTGTTCCCTCCAGTGGTGTCAGCCTCATAGTGAATGAATCCCTTGTTGAACTGGTAATAACCGTTGTTTCTCAGCAACTTGTCTATGCGGGTCAGTTCCTGCTCCAGTTCGTTCACGTCGAATGGCATGCCCGTGTAAAGTCTGGAGTCTGCGCGCGTGCTGTCAGCAATGTGGCGTATGGTGCTGTCTTGTATGTCTTCCTCTATCTCCGACACATAGTAGCGCTCTCCGGCATGTATGTCATACACGGCTTTCAGCTTGAATTTGCGCTTCTGCTCCTCCAGCCTCACGCAGGCCTGCAAGTATCCCATGTTTCTCGCCGCGTTTTCCATCGAGGCGCGCGCTTTCTCCGCTTTCAGAGAGTCGTATATCACGGGCTTCTGTCCTATTCTGTGCATGAAGCGGTTGTACCTTTTCGTCGTGTCCGTTCCGCTTATTGCGTAAGGCGACATGGGCACCTTTAGCACGTTGAACCACTTGGTGTTCGGGTGTTGCTGTATGTAAGCCGAGAATTGCCCTGCCGAGAGTTCCTTACTGTCGGTGCGCACAGCCACCTTGTCGAGCAGATATTCATCGTCTCCCACAAAGCGTGAGACATTACATGATATCAACAAGACCGATGTCAATATCATGAAAACCACTTGTTTCGTCACGCCTGTCAGGTTCACGGTGTGCAAATATAAGGCTTTTTCGCGTTATTTGAAAACTCGCGCGGCGGTTTATATCCATTTGCCACATCATGAGTACCTTATGATAGTCTGGCATATCAGCCAGAGGACGTGGGTGTGTCAAAAAGGAGCACCTCTGGCGCTCGTACTGCTTGCGAACGGCAAAGCCCTCATCGAAGATAAACTCTATGTATCTCGTTTTGATACATCCTCTTGCGAAAAGTGGAGTGGTTAGCTTCGTTGAGGGCTTCACCGTTCACCATTTTTCTTATATGGCTTATCTGCGTCCGCCACCTCCGCGGCTTCCTCCGCCACTGGAGCGGCTTGCGCCCCCGCTGCTGCGCACAGAGCTGCCTGAGCTTGCTCTCGAGCTTCCTGCGCCCCCGCTTCTGGTGGAAGTGCCGCCCACTCTCGACCCGCTTCCGACGCTTGATGTGGAACGGCTGTTGGAGGAACTTACGGTGCTACGGCTGCTGCTGCGCATTCCGCTGTTTTGCGATGAGCTTACTGAAGAGTTTCTGCTTATTGATGTACTACCCGTGCTTCTGCTACCCGTCGTGCTTGTGCCACGGTTGCCCACTGTGCCGGTGCTTCTGCCCGCCGTAGTGCCAGTGTTTCGGTTATTGCTTGTACTCTGGTTTCTGCTGTTGCCCGTCGTGGTGCCAGTGTTTCTGCTGCCTGCATTACTGCCGCGGTTGGCACCCACGGAAGAGTTGCTTCCGCGGTTTGTGTTGTTAGAGCCGGCTCTGTTTCCCGTGTTTCTCTGTGCGCTGGTGTTTCCTCTGCCTGCGCCCGGAGTTCCGTAGCGCCCGCCGTTGCTGCCGTTAGGGTGACCGACCATGCTTTGGCTTCTGCCTCGCAGCCCCCCGTTCCATGCGGGGCGACGGTTGGCATAGAAACTTCTTGTCAGGTAATGGGCATGGCCATGAGCGCCTCTGTAGGTCAGGAACACTCCTGGTCTGTCGAAGAAGAAGTAACCATGGGCGTAATACCTGAAGATGGGGAAGTACCATCCTCCGCTCAGCCAATACACGGGGTGCAGAAAATAATCGGCGGCAATAAAGGCAGCCCACTGCCAGTCGTAAAGTATGTAGCGCAAGTCGGCATTCCGGTATTCGAGATAAGCCGCGTCAATGTCCGACTCGTCGTTCAGCGCCAGCAGGTAATCCAGGTTTTTTTCAAAGGCATCGTTGTACTGGTCGTCGTTCAGGTTCAGTTCGTATGCCATTTTATCGGTCAGGTAATAAGCCTGGTCACGCGCCGTCTCGTAGTCCATGGCGTTCAGCGCGCATGCGAAGCCGAAAGCCACCGCTGTTGTGAATAATAGTTTTTTCATAGCTCCGAATCTTTATTTTGATGCAAAGATAAGCGCTTTGCCATGGCTGGCGGGACGGATTTTTCCTAAACGAGGCGGGGGATTTTCCTAATAGGGGGATTCCTCCCTTAGAGCAGGGAAGTGAAGAGAAAGTGCCGCGTCTCTATCTTCACTGGCTCACGGAAAAGGGCAAACACACTGCTACCGCTGCCGCTCATAGAGGCGTATAGCGCCCCTCTGCGGTAGAGCTCTTCCTTGACGCGGGCTATTTCGGGATGGCGGGGGAACACGCTCGCCTCGAAGTCGTTGCGCATGGCTGCTCTCCACGTGGTGACGTCTTGCCCGATAATTTCTTGCAACCGCAAGGGAGAAACTTGTGGCTTCACCAGTGCGTATGCCTCTTTCGTGGAGACTGTCTCGGCTGGTTTTATAAGCACCAGAAACAGTCCGCTAAGGTCTAAATTAACAGGAGAGAACACGTCTCCTATGCCTTCGGCAAACACTGGTGTCGCCCTGACAAAGAAGGCGCAGTCGGCTCCCAAGCGTGTGACCAGTCTCTCCATTTCCCCCACACTCATGCCGAGCCCGAACATCTCGTTCAGCATCTTCACAGTAAACGCCGCGTCGCTGCTGCCTCCGCCCAATCCCGCGCCCGATGGTATGTTCTTGCGCAGCCGTATTCTCACTTGAGGCACGGCATATCCCTCACCGCGCAGCAGGCGCACTGCCCGCATCACCAGATTGTTGTCGGCGCTGCCCTCAACAGGTATTCCCGTTGTCTGGAGACTGTCGCGCTCCGCCGCTTCTATTTGCAGCTCGTCGCATAGCGGGATAGGGTAGAACACGGTTTCCAGATTATGGTAACCGTCTGGTCTCTTTTCCACAATGTTGAGTCCCAAGTTTATCTTTGCGCAGGGTAGTGAAAGCATATCTGTCTATTTAAGATGCTCATAGCTCCGCATAATCGGGAATTTGGGGCAGAAAAGCGTATGTGCCGCTCTCGTAGTCCAAGCGGAGGCAATAGTGGCACAGACCGTTGCTCACGGTCAGGTAGTTAACACGCAGAGCTGTGTTGTAACGCGTTATCTGGTCGAACACTTTCTGCGTCATTTTAATGTTCGGTGCCTTGTATTCTATTATCATGCGGGCGTGGCCCTTTGTGTCGTACAGCACAGTGTCACAGCGTTTTGTGGTGTTACCCACGGTCAGTGAGATCTCGTTGCCCATGAGAGTGGCTGGATAGCCCTTCTGCTCTGTCAAGTAGTGCACGAAATGCTGGCGCACCCATTCCTCGGGGGTCAGCGCCACATAGCGCCGGCGCAGTATGTCGAACACAGAGACGCGTCCGCCTTCTTCCCTCAGTCTCAGTGCCGTTGTGGGCAGATTCAGTTGCTCCATGCTCTTGTCTCTCACTCGTCAGTTACTAAGGGCAAAATTAGTCTCTATTTCGTAAAGGCATAGCGAATTAATGGAATTTAACTTATCCCAAGGCATCAGTGGGGCGTGGTAAGTAAAACAGTTTTCCCCTGCCGCATTGTGGCAAAAGGAATTTTTCTGTATCTTTGCCTTGTCATTCTCGATAAAGGAACGTATGGAGACAAAACAGGAGATAGTGGAGAACTGGCTGCCCAGATACACGAATAGGTCATTGGACTATTTCGGGAAGTATATCCTGCTTACCAATTTCAATAATTATGTCGACATATTCTGCGATGAGTTCGGTATAGACCACCCGGACTACAACAGCAATATGCGCACAATAACGGCATACGGCATCACTATCGTGAACTTTGGCATGGGCAGTCCCAACGCCGCCATCGTAATGGATCTGCTCAGCGCCGTGAAACCGAGGGCTTGTCTCTTTCTGGGTAAGTGCGGAGGCATATCCGACAAGACTCAGAAGGGAGACTTCATCCTGCCGATAGCCGGCATAAGAGGCGAGGGCACCAGCAATGACTATTTCCCGCCCGAGGTGCCTGCTCTTCCGGCTTTCATGATGCAACGCGCTGTTTCCACCGCCATACGTGACCTTGGGCGCGACTATTGGACGGGTACGGTCTACACCACCAACCGCCGCGTTTGGGAGCACGACAAGCGGTTTAAGGACTATCTGCGCACGACCCGGGCGATGGCTGTGGACATGGAGACAGCCACCCTGTTCACTTGCGGCTTCGCCAACCAGATACCCACGGGGGCATTGCTGCTGGTGAGCGACAATCCCATGACTCCCGAAGGGGTGAAGACCGCCGAGAGTGACAGCAAGGTTACCCGCGCTTTCGTGCGTGACCACGTGCGCATAGGCATAGAGTCGATGGAAATGATCAGGCAGGACAGGAAAACACTCCGCCACCTGAGATACGAATATTAAGGAGAGGCACCATGGCGAGAGAGAGCGGCACCACACATACTGCTATAATCAAGCAAGCCGAAGAAGGCAAATTCTCCCTTGTCTATCTGCTTATGGGCGACGAGGACTATTACATAGACCGTGTTTGCCAAACTCTTGTGGACAAAGCCCTTAAGCCAGAGGAGCGGGACTTCAATCTCGATGTTTTATATGGAGCGGAAACCAGGGCTGTAGATATCATAAACTTAGCGCGCCAGTTTCCCCTTATGTCAGACCGCAGAGTGGTGGTGGTGAAAGAGTTCCAGTCGCTCCGTGACAAGGAGATGCTTGTCTCATACGTCCGTAATCCCATGACAGGCACTGTGCTCGTTCTTTGCCACAAACACGGTCCGATGGACACCTGCAAGGCCTTGCTCTCGGAGATTCGCAAGGCAGGCACGGTTATGGACTCTCGCCGCCTGTATGACAACCAGCTTCCCGACTTCGTTGTGGACTACATGCAGTCTCTCGGGCTCACCATTGAACCGCAGGCAACACAGATGATTTGCGAGCATGTGGGAAGCGACCTCACACGTTTAGCCTCGGAGATGGACAAGCTGCGGCTTCTGCTTCCCGAGGGGCAGACGCAGGTGAAGGCTTCTTTCGTGGAGGAACTTACTGGTGTGAGCAAGGACTATAACAACTATGAGCTGCAATCCGCTCTTGCCCGCCGCGATGTGCTGAAGGCGAACAAGATAGTGAATTACTACTCCTCCAATCCACGCAATTTTGCCATTTCTCTCACTTTGTCTGTCCTCTTTGGCTTTTTCTCCGACGTGATGACGGCATACTACGCTCCCGACCAGACTGACGGTGGCATTGCCCAGTGGTTGGGAAAGAGTCCGTGGGCAGTGCGCCAAGCCGTTATTCCCGCAAGGCGAAACTATCGTGCCGGCAAGGTGGTGGACATCTTGTCGCAGATACGTGAAACCGACGCTAAATCAAAAGGAGTGGGGGGATGCAAGACACCTGCGGGTGAACTGCTGCGTGAGCTTGTATTCTTCATTCTTCACTGATTTTTTAGCTCCTTCTCCCTATACTGCTTTTTGGGGGCAGTCTTATCTTAGGCACAGACAGTTATACCTGTATAGCCGCTCGTGAGAATCGCAAATTCTCCTCGCCCGTTGTGCTGGTTACGGAATTAGTGATTCTCGTTCAGAAGCGTGATGCCGATTCAACAATATGATTCGGTTTGTTGAAATACTGAATTATGAATCCGCATAGTTTCCACGTGAAAGGCACAGTTTATGTTTATATAAGCAAATTCGCAAAGTATGGGAATTGCACACATTTATATCTCTCAATTTACAAATTTCCTATGATAGACATAACAGTTTTCAATCCTCGATGCATAATCACAGTTAGTTTAATGACTACTTAATCTAATTTAAATCAGTAAGATAATAAGTGCAAATGAAGTAGTGGTCTAAGTTAATGGCGATGAATGCCCGCTAAACCTGCATATTCATCACAAAAGTATTAATCTAAAGGCTATATTGCAATACGTAATTATTTGTCATTCAGCAAACATACATATTTAGTTATACTTATTTACTTCAAGTGAATAAGTGCGCCTCTTTTCCGCTTTATCGTGTCCTTTGCAGTCTCGGTTTACTATGGTTAATCACTGTCAGCACAAATATAAATCGCAGTTTCCGATTAAACTTTGAAGTATTAAATTTGCTCTTGTGAATCAATTTATTTATTTTTGCGCCAGTATAGAATAGTGATTTATCCTAAAACGACATGAAAGACCGCATCTACAAGATTATGAAGGAGAGCGGAATGAACCAGAAAGAGTTCTCCTCTGCCACAGGCATAGCCACCGCTACCCTGTCGAACATCTTCAATGGGCGCACCTCCGCCACCCTTAATCATGCGAAGGCCATCCACACCAGGTTTCCCGACCTGCGGATGGAATGGCTGCTCTTTGGCGAGGGAGACATGCACATCCGTAAGACAGAGCCTTCTTCCCACCTTTGGGCACCCACCCTTTTCGACGAGCGCCCCGTGCAGGACACCACTCCCAGCGTGGCAGAGGCCCCAGTGCAAAGCATCCCACAGCCCGACATCAATCGTGAATTGCTTGTAGAGACAGTGAAGGAAGCTGTTCGGCAAATAGAGAGACCCCGGCGAAACGTGGTGGAAATACGTGTTTTTTTCGACGACGGCACCTACGATGTTTTCCAAGCCAATCGCCAAAGCAACGGCTGAGGGAGAAACCGAGTGCCTTTCTTCATTAGTTCTATTAATAACCACCACATGACACGTCGTATGGCTGGCAGGCGTGAAGTTCCAACATTGAACAGCCCTTTTAAGAAGCCACAGAAAGTTTATTATATTAGATTTTATATATATATTATCATATAATATAAACTTTATATAAGTTTCCTCATTCATAAATGTCATGAGGAACAACTTATATATAAACTATCATATCAAGTAAGAACGGTGCAACCCTCAGCGAAGCTAATGATACTAAGTATTTACCCTGTGGGAACGGTGCAACCCTCAGCGAAGCTAAAAAGTTTATATTATACGTGCGTATATAGGTAAATATAATATAATAAACTTTTTGCTGGTCTCCAACCTACCTGTTCCGCCTCTCCTGAATCACCACACCAACGTGCTGTGGTCACCGCACTGATTCACATGCGTCAGTGCGGTGACCAGCCTTCGTTCGTGCGGTGAAGTTTAGCTACGCTGAGGCTTTAGCTACGCTGAGGGTTGCACCGTTCTCATTCGTTTTTTTGAAGAAAAGGAACTCATCCTGGTGTTTTATATTGAGGAATGTAGTATATTTGCCTATGGCTTCCAGTTGGTTTAAGCCTTTAGAGACCTTTGACAACTGATATGAAAACTAAGAAACATGTCCTTGATCTGCGAGTCGTCTCTTGCCGGCTCTTGAACGAGCGGTATGCCTTGCTGCGGCTTACAGACCCTGTGGCTCCACTACCGCCTATGCTTCCCGGACAGTTTGCGCAGTTGCGTGTCGACGGTTCGCCCGGCACGTTCCTGCGCCGCCCCATAAGCATTCATTATGTGGACAGCGAGGCTAACGAGGTCTCCTTCCTCGTGCAAATTGTGGGGGAAGGCACTCGCTGGCTTTCCACCCTTCGGGAGGGCAATACACTGAATGCCATCTTGCCCCTTGGCAACGGCTTCTCACTGCCTTGTGAGTCTGGAGAGCGACCTCTCTTAGTTGGTGGCGGAGCTGGTGTAGCGCCCCTGCTATTCTTAGGTAGCCGCCTTAGAGAGATGGGGCTTGAGCCTGTTTGCCTGCTTGGCGCGCGCAGTGCTGGCGATTTGCCCGTGCTCTCCGTCTTCGAGAAGTTAGGCACCGTAAGTGTCACCACTGAGGACGGTTCGCTGGGCGAGCGTGGCTTCGTCACCAAGCATAGCATACTCTCTGCGGAGGGACAGCCATTTAGCCGCGTCTATTGTTGCGGTCCAAAGCCCATGATGGTGGCTGTGGCGCGCTATGCCCGTGGGCGGGGCATCCCCTGCGAGGTGTCGCTTGAGAACAAGATGGCTTGCGGTCTGGGAGCTTGCCTCTGCTGTGTGGAAGACACAAAGCGGGGTAATGTGTGTGTTTGCACGGAAGGACCTGTCTTTAACATAGATGAACTGAAATGGCAGATTTGAGAGTAAGCATTGGAGCAATGAGGCTCAAGAACCCTGTGATGACAGCGAGCGGCACCTTCGGTTACGGACTGGAGTTTGCTGACTTGGTGAATCTGGCGGACATTGGCGGCATAGTAGTGAAAGGCACCACGCTTCATGCGCGTGAGGGCAACCCCGCTCCACGCATGGCGGAGACAGCGAGTGGAATGCTCAATTGTGTGGGGCTGCAAAACAAGGGAGTAGATTATTTCTGTAGCCATATCTACCCTCAGATTCATGATATTGACACCAACCTGATAGTGAACGTGAGTGGCAGTTCGCCCGAGGACTATGCCCAGTGCGCCTTGCGTATTGCGGAGCTGGAGCGCATTCCCGCCATAGAGCTGAACATATCGTGCCCCAACGTGAAACAGGGGGGCATGGCGTTCGGGGTCACTGCGCAGGGTGCCGCCAGCGTGGTGCGCGCGGTGCGTGAAGCATACCCCAAGACATTGATAGTAAAACTGTCGCCAAACGTGACAGACATCACCGAGATAGCCCGAGCCGCTGAGGCGGAAGGGGCGGACAGCGTTTCGCTGATAAATACCTTGTTGGGTATGGCCATAGACGCGCGCACCCGCAAACGTGTCCTTTCCATCGGCACTGGCGGACTAAGCGGGCCAGCCGTGAAGCCAGTGGCTCTGCGCATGGTCTACGATGTGGCGCGGGCGGTTAAGATACCAGTTATAGGTTTAGGCGGCATATCCTCAGCCACTGACGCTGTGGAGTTCCTGCTGGCTGGAGCTACGGCTGTGCAGATAGGGACCATGAATTTCATAGATCCCGCTATCAGTGTGAAGGTGGCTGCTGGCATCGACGAATATCTTCGGCAAAACGGCTTCTCTTCGGTGAGCGACATAATAGGGGAGGTGGGCTGATGCTGGTGAAGGTGAATACTGCGGCCGTTGTGGGTTTGACTGCGATTCATGTCACCACGGAGGTGAACGCCTCACGTGGCGTGTTGTTTTCCCTTGTGGGTCTGCCCGACAATTCCGTCAAGGAAAGCCACGAGCGAGTTGTGGCAGCAGTGGAGAACAGCGGATACGATTTCCCCGTGCAGAACACCGTGGTTAACATGACCCCTGCCGACCTGAAGAAAGTGGGGGCGGCATACGACTTGTCCATTGCCATAGGCGTGCTTGCCACAGCCCATGAGGTGAACCCCGAGCGACTGGAGCGTTACATAATGGTGGGTGAGCTAAGTCTTGACGGCTCCCTGCTGCCTATTCGCGGGGCGCTGCCCATAGCGATAATGGCTTGGAAAGCTGGATTCGAGGGACTTATAGTGCCTGCCAAAAATGTACACGAGGCGGCGGTTGTAAACAAAATAAAGGTGTTTGGCGCGGAGAATCTGAATCAGGTGGTAAGTCTGCTGAACGTGTTGCCAGACGCTATTGAGCCCACTGTGGTGGACACGAGGGCAGAGTTTAAGGAAACTCGTGACGAATGGGATATAGACTTCAGTGACGTGAAAGGGCAACTGCCTGTGAAGCGTGCCATGGAAGTGGCAGCGGCTGGTGGTCATAACATACTGATGGTTGGTCCCCCCGGCAGCGGGAAGAGCATGTTGGCTAAGCGCCTGCCCACGATTCTGCCTCCGCTATCGCTGTCGGAAAGCCTGGAGACGACGCAGATTCACAGCGTGGCTGGCAAACTGAAAACTAAGGGCGGTGGACTGGTCACGAAAAGACCCTTCCGCAGCCCTCATCACACCATCTCGCAAGTGGCACTGGTGGGAGGTGGACAGAACGCTCAACCAGGAGAGATATCCCTTGCCCACAATGGTGTGCTCTATTGCGACGAATTGCCAGAGTTCCCTCGCTCTGTTTTGGAGGTGCTGCGTCAACCATTGGAGGACAGAGAGATACACATTAGCAGGGCGAAATACAGTGTTACCTTTCCCGCCTCGTTCATGCTTTGCGCCAGCATGAACCCTTGTCCCTGCGGATATTACGGTGACCCTAACCACACATGCCTGTGCACACCGGGAATGGTGCAGCGTTACCTTAACAAGATATCGGGTCCCCTGCTGGACCGCATAGACATTCAGGTGAACGTGTTACCGCTTAAGTTTGAGGAGCTTGCCACAGGGCAATCAGGCGAGACGAGCGCGCAGATAAGGGAGCGTGTGGTAGCGGCACGCAAGATTCAGCAGGAGCGTTTCAAGGGACATGCCTACGTGCATTGCAACGCCCAGATGACGAGCGCCATGTTGAGGGAGTTTGTCAGCCTGTCGCCACAGAACATGGAACTGTTGCGTGACGCTATGAACAGATACAGGCTATCCGCCCGCGCTTACGACCGCATACTTAGGCTTTCCCGGACGATAGCCGACCTTGCCGGCAGCGAAGACATTTGCCGTGAGCACGTGATAGAGGCGATAAATTACCGCAACCTCGACCGCTCCAGTTGGGGCGAGTAGAGGCATCTGCCGTGTGGGAGACACAGGGAATGAATATTTTTATGCAAGATTGTTATCGCTGGCACGATATTTTTGTGTATATTTGCTCTCACATAGGACTATACTAAAAGCAAAGCGACAATAATAACTTAAACATTTGAGCGATATGGAAAAGAGTGCATTGCAAATAGCAAGAGCGGCTTATCAGCCAAAGTTGCCAAAGGCACTGAAAGGTGCCGTAAAGGCCAAAGAGGGCAAGGCAACAGAGAGTGTGGGCAACCAAAAAGAGATAAAGGAGCTCTTTCCGAACACTTACGGGATGCCCGTGGTGGAGTTCGTGCCTGCCGAAAGCGAGAACAATGAGGCTGTAAACGTTGGCGTGATACTGTCTGGCGGACAGGCGCCTGGCGGCCATAACGTGATAAGCGGACTGTTCGACGGAGTGAAGTCTCTGAACAAGGAGAGCAAGCTTTACGGATTCCTGATGGGACCTGGCGGACTGGTGGACCACAAATATATGGAAATCACTGATGAGCTGATAGACGAATACCGCAACACGGGAGGCTTTGATATCATAGGCTCGGGCCGCACGAAACTGGAGAAGGTGGACCAGTTCGAGAAGGGAATAGAGATTCTGCGCAAACTGGGTATCAAGGCTTTGGTGATTATAGGCGGTGACGACTCTAACACTAATGCTTGTGTGCTGGCGGAATACTATGCCGCAAAGAAGTATGGCGTGCAGGTGATAGGCTGCCCGAAGACCATAGACGGTGACCTGAAGAACGAGCAGATAGAGACCTCTTTTGGCTTCGACACGGCTTGCAAAACCTATAGCGAACTGATAGGCAACATACAGCGCGACTGCAACAGCTCACGCAAATACTGGCATTTCATAAAGGTGATGGGAAGGTCAGCCTCGCATATCGCCCTTGAATGCGCCCTGCAGACACAGCCGAACGTGTGCCTCGTTTCTGAGGAGGTGGAGCAGAAGCAGATGACTCTCGACGACGTGGTAACCCTGATAGCCAAGGCAGTGGCAGACCGTGCCGAGGATGGCAACAACTACGGAACTGTGATTGTGCCCGAGGGAATAATAGAGTTCATCCCTGCAATAAAGAAACTGATAGCACAGCTGAACGAGGTGCTCACCGACCCTGCTACAGGGGAGCCGCGTGAGTTCGCCAGCGCCGAGGAGCAGATAGCCTTCGTGAAGAGTAGCATTGAGGCTGACAATCTGGCTGTATTGGAGTCGCTTCCTGCCGATGTGGCACGTCAGCTCTGCCTTGACCGCGACCCACACGGTAATGTGCAGGTTTCGCTGATTGAGACTGAGAAACTGCTCTCACGTATGGTTGACACCAAATTGAAACAGTGGAAGAGCGAGGGCAAGTACTGCGGCAAGTTCAGCGCGCAGCACCATTTCTTCGGTTACGAAGGGCGTTGCGCCGCTCCGTCGAACTACGACGCTGACTATTGCTACAGCTTGGGTTACAACGCCAGTCGCCTGATTGCAAGTGGCAAGACGGGCTACATGAGCATAGTAAAGAACACCACAGCCCCAGCGGATGAATGGGTGCCGGGTGGAGTGCCCATCACCATGATGATGAACATAGAGCGCCGCAACGGAGCCAACAAGCCAGTGATACGCAAGGCTTTAGTGGAGCTGGACGGAGCGCCGTTCAAATACTATGCAAGTCACCGCGACGTGTGGGCTCGCAAGACTTCTTACGTTTACCCTGGCCCCATACAGTACTTTGGTCCCACAGAGGTGTGCGACCGCTGCACTTTAACTCTGGCGCTGGAGCAGGGGAAGAAGTAAAAAACTGTTTTTAATCTTTGGCGAAGGCAGCAACCGCAAGGAAACGTAAAACCCGACGGACAACATCTCGCAAGCGCAGGAACGGGCGCAGGAGTTCCGTGTTCAGAAGATTCCCGTGGTGGGGAGTGCTCGTGGGGGGTGTTCTTGTGGTTGTTGTCTATTTCTTTGTGCTTTACCACTTTTTTGTGGGTCCCCTCTCTTTCCGCTGGCGTGCCATATTCGGTGAGCCAGACTATCCGCAGGATTACGACATCCACGGCATAGATATCAGTCACTACCAAGAGGAAGTGGACTGGGCTGTGTTGCGCAACTCAAAAGTGAACGACCGGCCGTTGCGCTTCGTTATCGTGAAAGCAACGGAAGGCACGTCGCTCACGGACGAGAACTTTAATGACAACTTCTACCGCGTGAGAGACAACGAACTGATAAGGGGCGCATATCACTTCTTCATTCCCGACGGCAGTGCCGCGAGGCAGGCGGAGTTTTACCTGAAACAGGTGCATCTGGAGCCTGGCGACTTCCCCCCTATATTGGATATAGAGAAGAGGGGAGACCTGACATTAGAGGAGTTTCAGGCTGAAGTGAGAGCGTGGCTAAACCAGGTGGAGACCGTTTATGGCGTTGCCCCGATAATCTATACCAACCTCGATTTCAAGCGGAAATATCTCAATAACCCGGAATTCGACGAATACCCGTTGTGGATAGCTAATTATTATAAGAAGGAACTGAAGTATGACGGGGAGTGGATAATGTGGCAATACACTGACTTAGGTAAAGTGGAGGGCATAAAGCATGACGTGGACTTCGACCTCTTCAACGGCAGCATGAGCGACCTTCGCAACTTCTTGCTTCCCCAGGAAGAGGTGGAAGAATTGGATATAGAGTGAGCAAATTTATGCTAAGTTGAGCTTAAGGTCAACTTCATCTTTCGCCCGTGGTCAGGCATTGGCACGCATTTTGTAGAACGGAACAGTAGAACAATCTATACGAGCGATATGCAGTTAAACATAAGACTATCACCAGAAGTGAATAAAATGCTGCTTTTCAGCGGCGAGGAAGCCTTACGGCTGTATAACGACAAGATAACACCAACCCATCTGATGTTGGGAATCCTGAAGTTGGGAGATAATGCCGCCACTGATATATTGCGCAAGCTGAACGCAGATTTGGCAAGTTTGAAGGCTGAACTGGAGCGTAAAGCCCGTAACGAGGTGGCTGCCAGACTGATGCAGTTGGAAGAGCTCTCGCCAAACATGGCGGCTGGAAGAGTGATAAAGCAAAGCGTGGCAGAGTCGCGGCAGAGGGGCTGTGCCACAGTTAATGTGGAACATGTGCTTCTGGCAATGCTCAGGGAACACGGTTGTGACGTGGCTATAGCTCTTGGAGAACAGAATATCTACTACAACGACGTGGCTGCCTTAGTGAGGACTAACTCGAATGTGACAAATGGCTTTGGTCTTACCGAAAGGGAAGACGACTCTGACGATGACGAGCCTTCTGACATGGGAGAAAGCGGAGTGAGAATTACGAAGGAGCGGAACAAGGAAACAAAGACACCCGTTCTGGACAACTTTGGCACCGACCTCACGAAAGCCGCCTCTGACGGGCTGCTTGACCCCGTGGTGGGGAGGAAGAAGGAGATAGAGCGCGTGGCGCAGATACTGGTGCGCAGGAAAAAGAACAATCCTATACTGATAGGCGAGCCTGGCGTTGGAAAGAGCGCAATAGTAGAGGGATTGGCGCTGCGTATAGTGCAACACAAGATAGCCCGCATTCTGTGGAACAAGCGGGTGATAGTGCTTGATATGGGTTCTGTGGTGGCAGGTACGAAATATCGCGGACAGTTTGAGGAACGTATGCGCGCCATCGAGGAAGAGTTGCGCAAAAACCCCGACGTGATCATCTTCATAGACGAGATACACACGCTCATAGGCGCTGGCTCGTCGCCTGGCTCCATGGATGCCGCCAACCTGCTGAAGCCCGCTCTTGCCAGAGGGGAGATACAGTGCATAGGAGCAACGACCCTAAGCGAATACCGCAAGAGCATAGAGAAGGATGGAGCCTTGGAGCGGCGTTTCCAGAAAGTGCTGGTAAGTCCCACGAGTCCCGAAGAGACGTTAGACATACTGCGAAATCTGAAGCCGCGCTACGAGGAGCATCACAATGTGCACTATACCGACGAGGCGCTGAAAGCCTGTGTGAGCTTGACGGAGCGTTACGTGAGCGACCGCAGTTTTCCCGACAAGGCAATAGATGCCATGGACGAGGCTGGTTCCAGTGCCCATCTGATGGATATCCCCGTCTCTCCAGCTCTGGAGCACATGGAGAGCGAGGTGAAACGGCTTACCGAACTGAAGAACGAAGCCATTAAAACCCAGCGCTACGAGGAGGCAGCCGACTACCGCGACCAGCTGAAAACGGCGGAGAGGGCTCTCGATTATCAGAAACGCGTGTGGGAAAACCAGTTGAAGGAGAATCCCCAGACAGTGGATGCGGCACAAGTGGCAGCGGTTGTCTCGCGCATGACGGGCATACCAGTGCAGCGACTTGGCGAGGAGGAGCACCAGCGCCTGCGCCAGATGGGCGACAGACTGAAAAAGAAAGTCATAGGTCAGGATGCTGCCATAGACTCCCTGGTGCGTGCCATACAGCGTAACCGTGTAGGGCTTAAAGACCCCAACCGACCCATTGGAGCCTTCATGCTCATTGGACCCACAGGCGTGGGTAAGACTTATCTTGCGGAGATGTTGGCTGAGGAGATGTTCGGCACAAGGGACGCTCTCATTCGCATAGACATGAGTGAATATATGGAAAAGCACACCGTCTCGCGCATGATTGGCTCGCCTCCTGGTTACGTGGGTTACGACGAAGGCGGACAGCTTACCGAAAAAGTGCGCCGCAACCCATACTCAATCGTACTTTTT
This sequence comes from Prevotellaceae bacterium, assembly GCA_021204845.1. Taxonomy (GTDB): domain Bacteria; phylum Bacteroidota; class Bacteroidia; order Bacteroidales; family Bacteroidaceae; genus Physcousia. The sequence continues at coordinate 30,470 of JAJPYT010000156.1, forward strand.
GACGAGATAGAGAAAGCGCATCACGATGTGTTCAACCTGCTCCTGCAGGTAATGGACGAGGGGAGGCTGACTGACGGCAACGGTGCCACGATTGATTTCCGCAACACCATAATAATGATGACCAGCAACAGCGGCACTCGCCAACTCAAGGACTTTGGTAACGGGGTGGGGTTTGCCGCGGCTCGCACTGATGCAGCCACGGACCGCCAGCTGGCACGCTCCATTGTGGAGAAGAGCCTGAGAAAGCAGTTTGCGCCAGAATTTCTGAACAGACTCACCGACATTATATATTTCGACCAGTTGTCACCCGAGTCTATTCTTAGAATAGTGGACATAGAGCTCGCTCCCCTAATGCGACGTGTCGTGGATATGGGTTATGAACTGGAGGTATCGGATGCGGCAAAAGCCTTGCTCTCACGCAAGGGCTATGACGTGCAGTATGGGGCACGCCCACTGAAACGTGCAATCCAGACCCTTCTGGAGGACCCGCTTTGTCAGTTGCTGCTGGACGGGGTGGAGGAGGGCTCAGCCCTGTTGGCTGAAGTCAATGAAGAAGAGATAGTAATAAGTAAAAAGCAATAAGATATGCAAACAGGTAACATCGGGGTTACAACTGAGAATATATTCCCCGTTATCAAAAAGTTTCTCTACAGCGACCACGAGATTTTCTTGCGTGAGATAGTGAGCAACGCTTGCGATGCCACCCAAAAGCTGAAGACTTTGGCTGGCAAGGGTGACTTCCAAGGCGAGTTGGGCGACCTGAGCGTGAGGATTAGTTTCGACAAGGAAGCTTCAACCATCACGGTGAGCGACAGAGGCATAGGCATGACGGCGGAGGAAATCGACAAATATATAAATCAGATAGCCTTCTCTGGAGCCAACGATTTCCTTGACAAATATAAGGATGATGCCAATGCCATTATCGGTCACTTCGGCTTGGGTTTCTACAGTTCCTTCATGGTAAGCAAAAAGGTGGAAATAATAACTAAAAGCTACACCGATGCCCCTGCACAGAAATGGACCTGCGACGGTAGCCCGGCTTTCACGCTTGAGGAGTGCGACAAGGCAGACCGCGGGACAGATATCGTGATGTATATCGATGATGACTGCAAAGAGGAATTTGTTGACAAAAACAAGCTCGCTGACTTGCTGAAGAAGTATTGCAAGTTCCTGCCCATACCAATAGTATTTGGCAAAAAGACTGAGTGGAAAGATGGAAAGCAGGTTGACACCGAGGAAGATAATGTGATAAATAACACTGAGCCTATCTGGAACAAGAAACCTGCCGACTTGAAGGACGAGGACTACCAGAAGTTCTACCGTGAGCTTTACCCCGTGAGCGACGAGCCTCTGTTCTGGATTCACCTCAATGTCGACTATCCTTTCAACCTCACGGGCATACTATACTTCCCCAAGATAAAGAACCCACTCGACTTGCAGCGCAACAAAATACAGCTGTTCTGCAATCAAGTTTTCGTGACAGACAATGTAGAGGGCATAGTGCCGGAGTTCCTGATGTTGCTCCATGGCGTGATAGACTCGCCAGATATACCGCTGAACGTTAGCCGTAGCTTCCTGCAGAGCGACCAGAACGTGAAGAAGATAAGCAACTACATAACAAAAAAGGTCAGCGACCGTTTGCAGCAAATCTTCAAGAACGACAGACCCGACTTTGAGAAAAAGTGGGATGACATTAAGATATTCATCCACTACGGTATGCTTAGCCAAGACGATTTCTATGACAAGGCTATGAATTTCTTCCTTCTGAAAGATGTTGACGGTAAATACTATACACAGGAGGAATACCAGACTCTCATAAAGGACAATCAGACCAACAAGGAAGGGCAACTCGTTTATCTCTATGCCCAAGACCCGCAGCGGCAGTACACTTACATTCAGGCTGCCAAGGACAAGGGCTACAATGTGCTGCTGATGGACGGCCAGTTGGACACTCCGCTCATAGCAATGCTTGAGAGGAAGCTGGAAAAGACCACATTCTCACGCGTGGACGGTGATGTGCTTGAACGCCTTATAGAGAAAGAAGACACGAAGCGTGAGGAGTTGCAGTACGAGCGTGCGAGCAAGCTCTCCTCCATCTTTAACAGCCAAATGCCTCGCACGGACAAACTCGATTTTCATGTTGAGGCTAAGGCGTTGGGGCAGGATGCCTTGCCCGTGATGCTTACCCAGAGCGAGTATCTTAGGCGAATGAAAGATATGTCGCGCATACAAGCTGGGATGAGTTTCTACGGTGACATGCCCGATATGTACACGTTGGTTCTGAACACAGACTCGCCGCTCATTCAGTCGGTACTTGAAGACAGCGAGCAGAAGACTGAAGAGGCACTGCGCCCCATTGAGGCGGAGATAAAGGGTCTGACAGCCCGACAGGCAGTGATGCGGCAGGAGCAGGATAAGAAGAAAGCCGATGAGGTGACAGAAGACGAGCGGAAAGAACTCAATAAATGTGGTGATGATATCCGTGCCCAGGAGAAGAAGAAGACTGACATTCTGGCGGAATACGGCAAAGGCAGCGACAAGGTTAACCAGCTAATTGACCTTGCTCTCCTGCAAAACGGTTTGCTTCAGGGCGAGGCTCTTAGCCGTTTCGTAAGGCGTTCTGTAGACTTTATAAAGTAAGATAGCGGTCCAACATACTCTAAGGAATAAAAGAGTGCCGATGGTAACAATGTATATTTGCCATCAGCGCTCTTTGTTTATTGGTTAGTGCTCTTCATCGTTTCTCTTTAAAGTTCCAGTATTTTTATGACGTCATTCTGAAAATTTCACTGGAAACGAGGCTAAATTTCTATAGAAATTATGATCATTCATATTGGTAACAAAAAAGCCTCCCGCCATGTGATACACTTAGGCAGGAGGCTTTTGTTATCAGGGGAGACTTACTCTATCTCCCATTCGAAGATGCCAGCAGAGTTGTCTTCAGGCAAATCCACCTCCATGCGCACGGAACTGGTTTCAACTTGCTGGAAGTGAACCGTATTTGCTCCGTCACGGCGGGTAGTGTAATCGTCTATGGCCTGTACAGGCTGCCACTGTCCGTCTGAGGCGAGATAGAGTATGCGCCATGCACGTGGCACACGGCATCCGCCCCATGGACTGTCGTCAAACCAATAAACGGTGGAGCTGGAGAGAGACGTGCTCTGTGGCAAGTCATATTGCAACCATTCGGTTGTGGCTTGCTTGGGCCACCAGTGGTAGTAGGGAATGCTGCGGTCTTCGGCGTTTTTGGGCACGAGGCGGTCGTTAAGGGCGCTTAGCGACGGGGTGACCGTGCTGGCGGAGAGGCTGCTCATGCTGGCAAGTGAGGGTGGCAGGGCAGGAGAGGTGGCGCGAAGTTGTTGCGGCAACCAAACCATCATGCGCCCTGGACCACGGTGATTCCATGCGTAATATGGTATGAGCGTGAGCTTTTCGGCCTGTGTGGTGAGAGAACCCGTCTCGTCGAAGTTAAGCAGTTGAGCGTCTGTTGTCAAATCAGTGATGGGGTAGTCCGCGCCTTTTTCGGTGTGGAGCGAGGCTGCTTGCACTGCGAACTGCGGCTTTTGGTTGAGCAACATGCCTCCAAGGTCGAAGTCGTTGTCAGGAAATTCCGCGCAATAAACTATGGGACCACGTTCCACAGAGACACGTCCTTGGTCGGCATCAACTTGCTCTAAGGCTGTGACTATACGGGGTTCCATATCGAAATGCACTTCCACTTTGTCGCCTTTCTTCCACTTGCGGTCTATGCCGAAGTAGCCGTTTTCCAGCTCTCCGCTAACTTCCTCACCATTCACGCGGATGCTGTAGCCGAGTTGTTTATTGTCAGAGTAGCTGTAAAGGTCGCTCGGCACCACTTGCCCGCGCACCCAGCCTGGTATGCGTATGCGCAGGCGGAATTGCCCGGCATTGTTCTGGTTAATGGTGATATTGATGTCTCCCTCCCAAGGATAGTTGGTTTCCTGGGTGAGAGTAACCTTTTTGCCGCCCAGTTTTATCTCTGCCGTGTTGCCGCCGAAGAGGTTTACATAGAGGTCACGGTCTTTTGTCTGATAGAAATAACCTGGCACGGACGGGATGAAACGGCAGATATTGCTGGGGCAGCAAGCGCAGCCGAACCATGCCTGGCGCTGGTGCTGACCCATGGATTCCAGTGGGTTAGGGTAGAAGAAGCCACCGCCGTCGAGGGAGACTCCGCTGATAACACCGTTGTAGAGCGAGCGCTCCAGCACATCGTAATATTTGCTCTCGCCGTGGAGGAGGAAGAGGCGATAATTCACGTAGACATTGCCAATTGCGGCGCAAGTCTCGCAGTAAGCCGACATGTTGGGCAGTTCATAGTTCTTGCCAAAAGCCTCACCGTTGCTCGTGGCACCTATGCCGCCAGTTATGTATAGTTTCTTGCTGACTATGTTGTCCCAGATGCGGTCTATCGCCTTTATATAGTCGCTGTCTCCCGTAAGAGCCGCCACATCTGCCATTCCGCTGTACATGTATGCTGCGCGGACAGCGTGGCCCACAGCCTCGTCCTGCTCAATCACTGGCTTGTGAGCCTGGCTATATTCGTCTTTTCTTGAGGTTTTGCCTCTCATGTCGAGGAAGAACTTTGCCTCGTCGAGATACTTCTTGTCGCCCGTCACAACGTAGAGTTTAGCCAATGCCATCTCTGCAATCTGGTGCCCAGGCACTCTCACGAGTTGCCCTTCACCTGGACCAATCTCACGGCACACGCAGTCGGCGTAGCGTATGGCTATGTCGAGGAAGGTACGTTTGCCCGTTGCCTGATAGTGGGCAATGGCGCCCTCCACCATGTGACCCAGGTCGTAGAACTCATGGCTGAGGTCTTCCACTTTTTCCCAGCGCTTGCGCCCCGCCCATTCATGCGGGTGTTTCGGGTTCATGGTGCGGGCGGTATAGAGGTAGCCGTCTGGCTCCTGCGCGCTTGCCACTATTTGCAGCACCGAGTCGATATAGGCTTCCAACTGCTTGTCGGGATAGGTCTGGAGCAGGTAGCTTGCGCCCTCTATGGTTTTATAAACATCTGTGTCGTCGAAGGAATATCCTTTCACCTTCACGTTCGAGGTGTCCTCGCCCTTCAGCTGGCGCGCGGCAATCTCGAAGTTTTTGTATCGTCCTTCACTCTCGCATTTGCTGAATGCCAGCGGTATGGTCACCTCGCGGCTTGCCTGGAGGCGCTGTCCCCAGAAGGTTTCCTGTCCTATGCTCACGCTGGTGAAAGGCACGGGGTCGATTGGGTAGTTTTGAGCCATGGCTGTGGCACCGCACAGAATGGCTGTAATGGTAAGAAGTCTTTTCATGGTCAAAAGAGTATATAACTAAAGTTTATTTTTTATTCTGATGTTAATTATCGTAGAGCTTGCGGTATCTGGCTTTCTTGGGCTCTTCTATGCCGAGGCGTTTGCACTTGTTTGTCTCGTATTCCGAGTAGCTTCCCTCGAAGAAGAACACCCGTCCGTCGCCCTCGTAGGCAAGGATATGGGTGCAGATGCGGTCGAGAAACCAGCGGTCGTGGCTTATAACCACGGCACAGCCGGCAAAGGCTTCCAGACCCTCCTCAAGGGCTCGCAGCGTGTTAACGTCTATGTCGTTTGTGGGCTCGTCCAAGAGAAGCACGTTGCCTTCCTGCTTCAGTGCCATAGCCAAATGCAGTCTGTTGCGCTCTCCGCCAGACAGCACGCCGCACTTCTTCTCCTGGTCAGCCCCCGAGAAGTTGAAGCGGCTCAGGTAGGCACGCGCGTTGATGTCCCGTCCGCCCATTCTTATGAACTCATTGCCCTGGCTTATCACTTGATAGACAGTTTCTTCAGCTTTTATGTCGGAGTGGCTTTGGTCCACGTATGCCAGTTTCACCGTTTCGCCCACCTCAAAGGTGCCTGCGTCTGCCTTCTCCAAGCCCATTATCATGCGAAAGAGCGTGGTTTTTCCAGCGCCGTTTGGTCCGATGACGCCTACTATTCCGTTAGGCGGCAGCGTGAAGTCAAGACCGTCTATCAGCTTTTTCTCTCCGTATGCCTTGCACACGCCGTGCGCCTCTATCACTTTGTTGCCCAGTCGTGGGCCGTTGGGTATGAATATCTCCAACCTTTCCTCTCTCACCTTCTGCTCCTCGTTCAGCATTTTGTCGTAAGAGTTTAGGCGTGCCTTTCCCTTTGCCTGTCGGGCTTTTGGTGCCATGCGCACCCATTCGAGCTCACGCTCTAAGGTCTTCCGCCGTTTCGATGCCACTTTCTCCTCCATTGCCATTCGCTTGGTTTTCTGCTCAAGCCAGCCGCTGTAGTTTCCTTTCCAGGGTATGCCCTCACCGCGGTCGAGCTCCAGAATCCAGCCAGCCACGTCGTCGAGAAAATAGCGGTCGTGCGTCACGCAGATTACGGTGCCTTCATATTGTTGCAGATGCTGCTCCAGCCAGTCTATCGACTCCGCGTCCAAGTGGTTGGTGGGTTCGTCCAAGAGAAGCACATCAGGCTTTTGCAGCAGCAGACGGCACAGCGCCACGCGCCTGCGCTCACCGCCAGAGAGCGTGTCGCACCGTTGTTCGGCTGGAGGGCAACGCAGGGCATCCATGGCTCGCTCCAGTCGGCTTTCCAGATTCCATGCGTCCGTGCTGTCTATTATGTCCTGCAACTCTGCCTGGCGTGCGAAGAGCTGGTTCATCTTTTCCTCGTCCTCGTAATACTCCGGCAGGGCGAACTTGTTGTTTATCTCCTCATATTCAGCGAGGGCGCTGACGGTTGCTTGCACTCCCTCCTTCACCACTTCCATCACGGTTTTCGTGTCGTCTACTTGCGGGTCTTGTGGCAGATAGCCCACGCTGTAGCCTGGCGAGAATATCACCTTTCCCTGATATTGCTGCTCTATTCCGGCTATTATCTTCATTAGCGTGCTCTTGCCCGCTCCGTTCAGTCCTATTATGCCTATCTTGGCTCCGTAGAAGAAGGAGAGATATATGTTCTTAAGTATCTGTTTCTGATTCTGTTGAATGGTTTTGCTCACGCCAACCATCGAGAAAATAATCTTCTTGTCGTCTGTAGTTGTAGCCATAGGGTGTGAGGGGTTATATTATTATTGTGAGTGACAGAGTGACGGCGAACACCAGTATGGAAAGCCCCGTGGCACCGAGCACACGGTTAAGTTCTGGACCCGCGTTTATCACTTTCATCTGGTAGCAGTTGCGCAGGTGCAGCAAAAGGTAAATGGCGAGCAGTAACAGCTGAACTCTCTTGCCGCAGGGCAGCAGCACCCAAAGAGACAGCGCCAGCGCCAACACGCCCACCAAGAGATAGAGCCAGAGGGTTAGTCTGCCGCCTAAAGCCACTGCCAGGGTACGCTTCCCGTTAGCCGCGTCCTGGTTTATGTCACGGTAATTGTTCACTATCAGCAGAGCGTCCGTCGCCAGCCCCATTGCCAGGGAGTAGAGTAGAACGCCTAAGGTGACAGTGGAGGCTTGAATATAATAGGTGGCGCAGACGGGAACAATGCCGAAAAACACCAGCACGAGCAGGTCGCCCAGCCCCAGTTCCGAGAGGACGGTGGAGTAGAGGTAACAGAAGACCACGCAGAGCAAGCCTATGCCTATCATCCACCATCCGCCCCAGATTACGAGCGGCAGACCCGCGAGGCAAGAGAGAATGGTGAAAATCAGTATCCCTATGCGCATGGCACGTGGTGTTATCCAGCCTTGCGCGCAGGCTCTCTTCGGTCCTATGCGGTCTTGCTGGTCGCGTTTGTTGGTGAAGTCCACATAGTCGTTCACCAGATTGGCGGTTACCTGCATGAGCAGGGCAAAGAGCAGACACAGCACTGTGGGCTGCCACAGGAAGTGGTGGTCGGCGTATGCCGCGCTGGTTCCTACAAGCACGGGAGCCACTGCCCCGGAAAGAGTTTTGGGGCGAGCGGCGAGCATCCATGCCCATGGACCGTTAGTCTTCATCGTCAGCGTCTTTTTGTTTGCCTTGCACCTTACTCTTTTTGTCGTTCAGCAGGTCGAAGCATTTATATGTCTTCTTTGCCGAAAGCACGGTGCAGAACTCGGTGGTGTATTTCTTCTTCACGGCGGTCTCCTTGCTCTCGGCTGCCCATTTCAGCGAGAGCAGCTTGGTGGCCTGGTCGTTAGTCAGGGTCTGGCTGCTTATGTTGCTCTTCAGTTTGCTTTTCAGTGCGTTGTAGTCGTCGCTGGCGGCTTTCTTCTCCTTCAGGTAGGCTTCCAGCAGGGGGCGCAGTTTCTTTTGTGTGTCGCTGTTTATGCCCAGATTCTTAAGCACATAGTTCACCCTCGCGTCACGGTTGCTCTGCGCCAGGCACACTGTGGCGAAAGGGCAGAGAGCCAAAGCCAGAATAATGATAATCTTTCTCATATAAGCGCGGTATTAACTTTCTTAATCCTAACAAAGGTAGCAACAAAAAGTCCAATTCGCAAGTAAAGGGAACAAGTTTCGGCAAAATTTGTGTATATCGGCAATTGTTTCTATATTTGCGAAGCTAAAACAGCAACGGGATATATGGCAGGAACTTCATCTGACAAAGGATCTCGCAGCCGGCAGAAGACGAAGGTTGTGGAGGTGCCAAGCGTCGACTCTTTCGGTCGCAAGCAGCCGCAACAGCTTGATTTCGAGGCTGCCGTGCTGGGTGCCTTGCTTGTCGAGCAGGACGCTTATTACCGCGTGTCCAACTTCTTGAAGCCCGATGCCTTCTATGACCACCGCCACCAGCTCATCTACGATGCCATCCAGTCTCTGGCTGTCAGCCAGCGCCCTGTCGATGTGCTCACCGTGCCGCAGTACCTGCAGACCCAGGGAAAACTGGAAGAGGCTGGCGGAGCGTATTATGTTGCGGGGTTGGCTCAGAATGTGGTCACCAGTGCCCATATAGAGTATCAGGCAAAGATTCTCATGCAGAAGTACCAGGCGCGTCGGCTCATCACCTTTGCCAGCCGTGTCTCGCGCGACGCTTTCGACGAGACTACCGACGTGGCAGACCTCATGCAATTTGCCGAGGCGAGCCTCTTCGAGCTCTCTCAGCAGACCCAGACCAGCTCTTACACGCAGATAAATCCCATCATTCACCAGGCGTACGACCAGTTGCAGAAGGCGGCGCAGCGCTCCGACGGTCTTTCGGGTCTCGCCTCTGGTTTCGAGGATTTGGACCGCAAGACCAGCGGCTGGCAGAACAGCGACCTCATCATCGTTGCGGCGCGTCCCGCCATGGGAAAGACGGCTTTCATGCTTTCAATGATTAAACAGATGGCTGTCGACCAGCATGTGCCTGTCGCCATGTTCTCGCTTGAGATGTCCTCTGTGCAGCTGGTCAACCGCCTTATAGTCAATGTGTGCGAGATACCAGGCGAGAAGATTAAGAGCGGGCAGTTGCGCCCCGATGAGTGGAACCAGCTCGACTCGCGCATAAGCCAGCTAATAGATGCGCCGATATTTGTGGACGACACTCCCTCGCTCAGCATCTTCGAGTTGCGCACCAAAGCCCGCCGTCTGGTTCGTGAGCACAGCGTGCGCGCCATAATGATAGACTACCTCCAGCTCATGAACGCCAGTGGTGTCAACTTCGGCAGCCGACAGGAGGAGGTATCCACCATCAGCCGCAACCTCAAGGCTCTTGCCAAGGAACTCGACATACCCGTTATCGCCCTCAGCCAGCTCAACCGTGGCGTGGAGAACCGCGAGGGCAACGAGGGCAAGCGCCCCCAGCTGAGCGACCTGCGCGAGTCTGGAGCCATAGAGCAGGATGCCGACATGGTCTGTTTCATCCATCGCCCTGAGTATTATAAGATTTATGAGGATGACCGAGGCAACGACCTCCGAGGCAAGGCTGAGATTATTATAGCCAAGCACCGCAATGGACCCGTGGGTGAGGTGTTGCTTACCTTCCAGGCGCAGTTCGCCCGTTTCCAGAATCTCACGGACAGTTCCTACGTTCCCCTGCCTGGTGAGAGCAGCGTAGTTGCCAGAATGCAGAAGGACGAGATAGACGCCATCAACTCCATGAATGTTAACATTCCCCTCGACAGCGATTCCTTAGACCTGCCCTCCGGTCCTGACGCTCCTCCCCCTTATTAAATGGGCGTGGCGTAGGCTGATTCTCTCATTACTTTAAGAGATTAGGGTGTGTCAAAATAATAAATCGCAAGCAGTCCGGGGGTGTGTCAAAATGGGAAATTGCCAGCGGAAAGAGCGCCGAAGGTGCTCCCCTTTGGTAGCCGCGGGCCTTTACGGCCTGCGGTTAAGGAACGAGCAGGGAGTGAGAGCCGAAGGTTCTCTCCGTTATTCCGTGGGTTGCAACCCACGGCAGAGGGTTATAACCCTCTGAATATTAGAGGGTACCTTCGGCACC
>JAJPYT010000058.1 GCA_021204845.1 Prevotellaceae bacterium
CGACGGACACGCTGAAGCCAGACGGCAACTGAAGCTTCCGGCGTAAAGAAAGAACCATAGAAGTAATACACATAGATATGTCATTTGAGATAATTTACACATTCGCGGTGCTGGTGCTTATGCTGGTGGCACTGATAACGGACAAACTGCGTCCGGGACTGATACTTTTTTCCGTGGTGGTGCTTATGATTTGCGGCCGTATCCTGACGGCGGACGAGGCGGTGAGTGGTTTCTCCAACAAGGGTATGATAACGGTGGCACTGCTCTATCTCGTGAGCGAGGGAGTGCGCAACAGCGGAATACTGCAACGCATAATATATGGCCTGCTGCCTAAGAAGAACATAAACGTGATGAGGGGGAACCTGCGTTTCCTGCCAGTTGTGTCGCTGGTGTCCGCTTTTCTCAACAACACGCCAGTGGTGGTAATCTTCGCCCCGATGATAAAGAACTGGGCAAAGAAGATGCATCTGCCGCCCACCAAATTCCTGATCCCGCTGAGCTACGCCACAATTTTGGGAGGAATATGCACCCTTATAGGAACGAGCACCAACATAGTAGTGGACGGATTGATATCCGACGGCATAAGCTCGGGCTTGTTCGCCGATAATCCAAGTGTGCATAACATAGGCATGTTCGAGCTGGGCAAGGCTGGCGTGTTCATCTGCGTGACGGGACTGGTGTACCTTATCCTAATCTCGCGCTACCTGCTGCCAAACAGCCGCCCCGAGACAAGCGAGAGCGAGGAGAAGGACATAGCCCCCGGGATGACACGCATGGAGGTGATGCTTAGCACCCGCTTTCCAGGACTGGGCAAGACGATAAGGGAGTTCGACTTCTACCGCCACTATGGCGTGAACGTGAAGGCCATACGCCGCAAGGGCTCGATAGTGAAGGGAGATTTCATGTCGGTGCGCCTGTCGAAGGACGACACGCTGATAGTGGACGGAGACGAGAGCTTCGTGAAAGCGTGGAAAGACAGCCGCGTGTTCCTGATGATAAACCGCTTAGGAGAGATAGAGAGCCCGATGGGCACACGCAAGCGCTGGATTGCCCTGATTCTGGTCGTCTTGATGATTATAGGCGCCACGATGGGCGAGAGCTTTAATGTCAGCTTCCTGGGGCCAAAGGTGAAACTGGACATGTTCTTCTTCGCCGCTGTGACTACCGTTATCATGGCATGGACGGGAATGTTCTCATCGAGGAAATATACCAAGTTCATCTCGTGGGATGTGCTGATAACTATCGCTTGCGCACTGGCAATCAGCAAGGGAATGATAAACAGCGGACTGGCAGATTTCGTGGCGAAATATATAATAGACCTGGCAGAGACGGCGCGCCACAACGAGAATGGCATATACATAATGCTGGCGGCGCTCTATCTGATAACGAACATCTTTACCGAGCTGATAACCAACAACGCCGCGGCTGCCCTGGCTTTCCCCTTGGCTTTGAGCATATCCAACACGTTGGGAGTGGACCCCACGCCTTTCTTCATGTGCATCTGCTTCGCGGCCAGCGCCTCGTTCAGCACGCCAATTGGCTACCAGACAAATCTGATAGTGCAGGGTGTAGGCGGATATAAGTTCACGGATTTTGTGAAGGTGGGCTTGCCGCTGAACATCATCGTGTTCATACTGAGCGTGTTCCTTATCCCGCTCTTCTATTGAGCGGACTTCTTTTCCTTGTTCAGGACTGAGCGCACCCGCGAGAGTGTCTCGGGTGTCATCTGCAGGAACGACGCCACGTGTAGCATGGGCGCGCGCAGCACTATCTCGGGGAACGTGTTCAGCAGTCGCTCGTAGCGCTCCTGGGCGTTCTCGAAACGTTGTGAGTCGGCATGCTCCTGGCTGCTTATGAGCGCATGCTCCAGAATCTTGCGGTATAGCAGTTCCATTTCGTTGTTCTGCAGCATGGACACGTGCCAGGCCTCGTAGGGCAGGGCGTAGACAGTGGTGTTCTCCAGCGCCTCCACGATTATGCGGCTGGGCTCCTGCTCGAGGAAGCTCTCTATGCAGAAACAGATGTGCCCCTCGAAGGAGAAATGCTCCGTCACGTCCTTGCCATTTTTATAGTAGTATTGCCTAACCATGCCACGGCTCACATAGTACATGGCACGGCACACTTCCCCCTCAGAGAGAATGAAGTCACCCTTCTGGAATTTCATGGGCACCAGCAATTTCGAGAGCGCCTCTATGCCCATGAGACTTAACGTACAGTAGATGCGCGCTATATCTCTTGCAATGTCGCGATTAAAGTTTGTGTTCAAGTTTGGCATTTGATTCGGGTTGGCTTGTGTGTGTCAATCAAGTTTCAGTACTGCGAGGAACGCTTTCTGCGGCACGCTGACGTTTCCAATCTGCTTCATCCGCTTTTTCCCTCTCTTTTGTTTCTCCAACAGTTTGCGTTTTCGGCTCACGTCGCCTCCGTAACATTTGGCGAGCACGTCCTTGCGAAGCTGTTTCACGGTCTCGCGGGCAATGATTTTGCCTCCGATGGCCGCCTGGATGGCAATGTCGAACTGCTGGCGCGGCAGCAGGTCTTTCAGCTTTTCGCATATTCGCCGGCCGAAACTCTCGGCGTTGCTCACGTGGGTAAGCGAGCTCAGGGCATCCACAGGTTCTCCATTCAATAATATGTCAAGTTTAACCAGTTTGCTGGGTCGGAATCCTGCCTGGTGGTAGTCGAAGGAGGCATACCCTTTAGATATGCTCTTCAGCTTGTCGTAGAAGTCTATGACTATCTCGCCCAAAGGCAGGGAGTATTGCAGTTCCACGCGGTTGCCGCTTATGTATTCCTGTTTCAGCAGTTCCCCGCGTTTGCCAAGGCAGAGCGTCATGATGGGACCGATGTAATTTGTGGTCGTTATCACAGACGCGTTTATGTAAGGCTCTTCTATGTGTTCTATCAGTGTGGGGTCGGGCATTCCCGCGGGGTTGTGCACTTCTTTCACTTTTCCCTGCTTGTCATACACGAGATACGATACGTTAGGGATGGTGGTGATAACGTCCATGTCGAACTCGCGGTCGAGCCTTTCCTGTATAATCTCCATGTGCAGCAGACCGAGAAAGCCGCAGCGGAAGCCGAAGCCAAGAGCCACGGAACTCTCTGGCTGGAAGGTGAGCGAGGCATCGTTCAGTTGCAGTTTCTCAAGGCTGGCGCGCAGGTTCTCGAAGTCCTCGGTCTCTATGGGATAGACTCCCGCGAACACCATAGGCTTCACCTCCTCGAAGCCAGATATGGCTGAGTCACAGGGATTCTTCACAGAGGTGATGGTATCGCCCACTTTCACGTCGGTGGCAATCTTTATGCCGCTAACTATGTAGCCCACGTTGCCGCAGTGCAGCTCGTCACGTGGTGAGAGGTCCATCTCCAGCACCCCTATCTCGTCTGCCTTGTATTCCTTGCCGGTATTTATGAATTGCACAATGTCACCGTTCTTCATCGAGCCGTTCACTATCTTGAAGTATGCGATTATGCCGCGGAAAGAATTGTAGACAGAATCAAAAATAAGAGCCTGCAGCGGAGCCTTCTCCTCTCCCTGGGGGGCGGGAATCCTGTCCACCACAGCCTCCAGAATCTCCGGCACTCCCATTCCCGTGCGGGCGCTGGCACGTATTATCTCGTCGCGTCCGCATCCAAGAAGCTCAACAATCTCATCCTCCACCTCGTCGGGCATGGCGTTTGGCATGTCGCATTTGTTTATGACGGGGATGATAGTCAGGTCATGACCGATTGCCATGTAAAGGTTGGAAATGGTCTGTGCCTGCACTCCCTGCGTCGCGTCCACCACCAGCAGCGCCCCCTCGCAGGCGGCGATGCTTCGGCTTACCTCGTATGAGAAGTCCACATGTCCCGGCGTGTCTATCAGATTCAGCGTGTATTCCTCGCCCCGCAGCCTGTATTGCATCTGAATGGCGTGGCTTTTTATGGTGATGCCGCGCTCACGCTCCAGGTCCATGTCGTCAAGTACCTGTCCTTCCGCAACTTGAATCGTATTTGTGAGTTCCAACAAGCGGTCAGCCAGTGTGGACTTCCCGTGGTCGATGTGAGCTATTATACAGAAATTCCTAATGTTGCTTTGCATGGAGCATTAGTTTTACTGCAAAGGTAATAATAAAAATTGATTTAGCACGACTGCGGACACACAAAAAAGCGCCTCAGACGGCTGTCGGGGCGCTTTTTCTTGTAAGGGAGATTCTTTATTAGTTCAAAGCCACGAGGATGTCTTTCGCCTCATCGTTAATTGACACCTTGCCCTCGCGCAGCAGCCAGCCTAAAGCGAGGAACAGGTCCTTGTCGCACCTAATCTTAGCGGCTTTCTTCAAATCTTTCTGGTTCAGAGCACCATTCTCATTCAATGCGGCCCATATCTGACCTGCCATTGTTCCTACTTTCTCGTTCATTTTCTTTTACCTTTAAAACCAATATGATAACTGTCGTCCTATTTCCGTGTGCAAAGTTAGAAATCAATTGTCACACAAATTAATACCAGAGACAGAAAGTGTCGAAAAAGCCTTAATTTCTTGATATGAATCAAATTTAGCCGTATCTTTGCACCTGCTTTAACGACGCTAAATGATGACAAAGACACTCTTCTTCGTTCTCCTCGCGGCGGTCTCGCTCTCCGCGTGCCGCAAGCAATCTTACGAGGAGAAAGTAATGCAGGACATGGAGAACTATAACCGCAAGGAGGCACCAAAACGCATGGACCAGGTGACCATGCTTGACAGTCTGGTATTCGCCCCCGACAGCCGCACGATAGTGTATTATTATACATTAGAGGGCATGGCGGACGACGAGACCCTGTTCACAGATGACATCCGCCAGCAGCAGCACGACGGGCTGCTTAATAACCTTAAGGGCAGCATTCAACTGAGGTCATACAAGGAGCACGAGCTCAATTTCGAGTATCGCTATTACTCTAAGAAATCGGGCCATCTGATAATGAAGTTTCGGTTCAGCGCCGACGATTATAAATAAGTGGGCGTTTCAAAATAAGGTTTATAGAGTTTCGCTCCCCTTAATATAAAAGAGTGTCTTGGACACTCTTTTTCTTTCCCTATTCCCCAGCTTCGCGGGTCATCTGCTCTAAGGCGCGGCAGAGTTGGTCGGGGCAGCTGGTTCGTTTCGTGCCGCAGCGGATTCCGTCGAGGCGCTTCTTCACATCTTCTATCTTCATCCCTACCACCAGTTTGGAGAGGCCCTTAGTGTTTCCGTCGCAGCCTCCCACGAACTGGCACGACGTTATTTTGCCGTCCTCAGCCTCCACTTCTATGAACTGGCTACACGTTCCTTGTGTCTTATATACGGTATGCATAAGAGAGCGGTGTTATTTATTCCTCAGGTGCCATGTTGGTGTACACGGTCTGCACGTCGTCGAAGTCCTCCAGCTTCTCCACCATCTTGTTGATGCTCTCGCGCTGTGAGTCGCTCACTGCCTTCAGGTCGTTGGGTATGTAGGTGAACTCGCCTCCCACCTCCTCGAAGCCCTCGGCTTCCAGCTCCTTTTGAATGGCGTTGTAACTGGTAGGCTCGCCATATATTGTTATTGTGCCTTCTTCGTCGTCCTCGTCAAAATCCTCGTCAACTCCGAAGTCAATCATGTTCAGTATGAAATCGTCCATGTCCATGCCCTCTTTCTTCTTGAAAGTGAACACGCACTTGTGGTCGAACAGGAACGACAGGGAACCCGTCGTGCCAAGGTTGCCGCTGAATTTGTTGAACACGCTGCGCACGTCGGCAACAGTGCGGGTCGTGTTATCGGTCAATGTGTCCACCAGGATGGCCACACCGTGGGGGCCGTATCCCTCGTAAGTCACTCCTTTATAGTCGCTCTGGTCCTTGCCCATAGCGTTTTTTATGGCACGTTCGATATTGTCTTTCGGCATATTCTCGCGTTTGCACACTACAATCACCGAGCGCAGCGCGGGATTGTTTTCCGGCTCAGGTCCGCCCGCCTTCACGGCGATGGCTATTTGTTTGCCTAAACGTGTGAAAGTCTTGGCCATGTGGCCCCACCTCTTCAGCTTGGTAGCTTTCCGGTATTCAAATGCTCTTCCCATTGGATTATAATTTTAATGGTTAAACTATTGTTTTTATCTTAGTTCCGCATTCAGTTGCCCCGTAAGGTTCTCTATCAGTCTCTTCATAATGTTCTCTATGGTCTTGTCGTTCAGCGTGCGCTCGTTGTCTTGCAGCACGAAGTTCACGGCATACGACTTTTTGCCTGCCGGTATGTTCTTTCCCTCGTAAACGTCGAACAGGCGCACTTCTCTCAGCAGCTTCTTCTCTGTGCCGTAGGCTATTTTCTCAATCTGCGCGAACTCCACGTCCTTGTCCAGCAGCAGTGCCAGGTCGCGGTTCACAGCAGGATACTTCGCTATGTCCTGGTACGTCACGCTTTGGTTGCGTATGGCTCTCATGACGAGATTCCAGTTAATGTCGGCGAAGTAGACAGGCGCTTCTATCCCAAACGCTTTAAGCACCTTCGCCGCCACGGGACCCATCTGCGCCACCGTCTTTCCTCCGCGGTTGCTAATCCCTATGCTCTTGCTGAATATGTCGCGCTTGCCGTCACTCAGCACCAGCGCCCCGAAGGGAACGCCCAAGCGGCGGAATATGTTCATCACGTGCGCCTTCAACTCGTGAAAACTGGTTTCCTCGTCGGGGTGCGCCCAGCTGCCCTCAACCCTTTTGCCCGTCACCCACAGACCAAGGTGGAAGTCCTCGCTGTAAGCGTCCAGCACGTGTTTCCTCACCTCTGGGTCGCTACCCTGGCTCACGCCTGGCACTATGTCGGGGCAGCGTCTTGCCTCGTCGCGGTAGTAGCAGTTGCCGAACTCGAAGAAATGCTGGTTGCCCATGCGGTACGAGGCGTTGCGCGCTATGCTCTCCAGACCGCCGAAGAGCAGTGTCTGCCTCATCGAGTTCAGGTCTTGGCTCAGCGGGTTAAGCAATGTCACGCAGTGCTCGCGGGGATAGCTCTCCAGTCCGTCGTAGTAAGCCCCGCGTTGCAGCGAGTTGTTCACTATCTCGCTGAAGCCTGCGCCCACCAACTGCTCGCCCACTATGTTCTGCAACTTATAGCTCTTGTCACACTCGTCTTTCACGCTCAGGCTGCTCTTCACGCTCTCTGGTATCTCCACGTTGTTATACCCGTATATGCGCAGAACGTCTTCCACCACGTCACAAGGTCTCTTCACGTCCACCCTGTAGGCAGGCACCAGCAGTTCCAGCCCCTCGTCCGTCTCCTTGGTTATCTTCATTTCCAGGCTCGTGACTATACTCTTCACCGTGTCCGCTGGAATTTCTTTGCCTATCAGGTCGTTCATATATTTATATGTGAGACTCACCTCGAAGTCCTTTATCGGTTCAGGGTAAACGTCCACTATCTCCATGCTCACCTCCGCTCCAGCCAGTTCCTTGGCCAGCAGGGCGGCTTGCTTCAGCGCGTATATCTGTCCGTTGGGGTCCACGCCACGCTCGAAGCGGAACGAGGCGTCTGTGCTCAGTCCGTGGCGGCGTGCGCTCTTGCGTATCCAAGTGGGATGGAAATAGGCACTCTCAAGCAGCACGTTCCTTGTGGTCTCGTAGGTACCGCTCCCTGTTCCGCCAAATACTCCCGCGATGCACATGGGCTCTTCGGTGTTGCAGATGGCGAGGTCCTTATCGCTCAGTTTGTGTTCCACTCCGTCGAGGGTCACGAAGGGCGTGCCTTCTGGCATTGTCTTCACAATCACCCGTGCGCCCTTTATCATGTCAGCGTCGAAGCAGTGCAGCGGCTGCCCGTATGCCATCATTATGTAGTTGGTTATGTCAACTATGTTGTTTATGGGGCGTAAGCCTATCACTGTCAGCCTGTCTTTCAGCCACTTGGGGCTTTCCTTCACCTCACAGTTCCTAAGGCTCACGGCGCAGTATCGGGGGCAAGCCTCCCGCTCTTCCACCACTATCTCTATAGGCAGCTCATGGCCTTCCACCTTAAACGCCTCGCAGTCTGGGCGGTGCAGCCGTGTCTCGTGCCCGTTTCTCACCAGCCAGGCATACAAGTCTCGTGCCACTCCGTAGTGGCTGCAAGCGTCGGCTCGGTTTGGCGTTATGTCCACCTCTATCACGTAGTCGCTCTGCAACTTGTAGTATTCTGCGGCAGGCGTTCCTGCCACTGCCTCCTGTGGCAGCACTATTATGCCGGCATGGTCTGTGCCTATGCCAATCTCGTCCTCGGCGCATATCATGCCGCAGCTTTCCACTCCGCGCAGTTTGCTTTTCTTTATAGTATGGCACTCGTCTCCGTCGTACAGCTTAGTCCCTATGGTGGCGACTACCACTTTCTGCCCGGCCGCCACGTTAGGCGCGCCACACACTATCTGCGCTGGCTCTCCCTCGCCTAAGTTCACAGTGCAAATGTGCATGTGGTCGCTGCCTGGATGCGGTACGCAGGTAAGCACTTCGCCCACCACCACGCCTTTCAGCCCGCCTCGTATGCTCTCAGCCTCGCTCACGCCGTCCACTTCCAGTCCTATGCTCGTCAGTGCGTCAGCCACCTGCTGTGGGCTCATGTCGAAGTCGACGTATTCTTTCAGCCAGTTGTATGATATATTCATAGTTCAGCTTTTCGTTATTAGTTTTAAGCACGTGCAAAGATACTCTTTTTTGGTGTAAAAACTACTGCTCCTTGTGATTTTTTAGCCAGACATAAAAAAGCGTGCAACCAACTGACGGTTACACGCCTTCTCCTCACCCTCGCGCTTCAGGATGGGCTTGAACCAACGACCCCATGATTAACAGTCATGTGCTCTAACCAACTGAGCTACTGAAGCGGTTCCCAGCGCCCGAAAAAAGAGGCTATCTTCATCAAACGCGGTGCAAAGTTATAGGTTTTTTCGGAAATAAGCAATATCTTTGCAGAAAAAATAAGGGCTGGTGCCCCAAAAAGTAATTCTGGACTAAGATGAGGAGATTCTATATTACCGTATGTTTGGCGTTGCTTGCGCTCGCTTCTGCCGCGCAGACACGGGGAAGTCACAATGCCGAGATAGCTCGCAATCTGGAGATTTTCGACGATATTTACCGTCAGCTCGACACTTACTACGTCGATACCCTTTCGGCTGACACCGTGATAGGCTGGGCCATAGAGTCCATGCTCTCCAATGTGGACCCCTTCACCACATACCATCCCGAGGACGACGAGGAGCTTAAGCAGATGGCTTCCGGCAAATATGCGGGCATTGGCAGTGTAATTCGCATGAACCAGCGGGAGCGCAGGGCAGAGATAAGCGAGCCATACGAGGGCACACCCAGTCAGGTGGCGGGGCTGAAGGCTGGTGACGTGATTCTCTCCGTAGACGGGAAGGACACCGAGGGCGTAAGGCTCGACGATGTCACGCAGCAGCTTCGTGGCGAGGCTGGCACTAACGTAGAGGTGCGTGTGCGCAGGCCTGGCAGGGAGGGAGAGCTCACCTTTGTGCTCACGCGCAAGACTATTCAGCTGCCCGTCATACCTTATTATGGTATGCAGAACGACAGTGTGGGCTACATCCTTCTCACGGGTTTTACCACTGGAGCCATGCTCGAGGCGCGGCAGGCTCTGCTCGACCTTAAGGGGCAGGGCATGCGTCGCTTGGTGCTTGACTTGCGCGATAACCCTGGCGGAGCTCTCGACGAGGCAGTCAACATAGTCAACCTCTTTGTGCCGGAGGGGCGCAAGGTAGTCTACACGAAGGGGAAGATACCCAGTTCCAACCGTGAATATTTCACCTCCAGCGAGCCTGTCGACACGCTCATGCCAGTGGTCGTGCTTGTAGACGGGGGCACGGCCTCGGCAGCCGAGATTCTCAGTGGCAGCCTTCAGGATATGGACCGTGCCGTGGTTGTGGGCAGCCGCACCTATGGCAAGGGACTTGTACAAAGTATACACGACCTGCCTTACAGGGGAAATCTTAAGATAACAGTGAGCCGCTACTACATACCCAGCGGCCGTTGCATACAGGCATACGACTATCGGCATCTTAACGCCGACGGTTCCGTAGGCACGGTGCCCGACTCGCTCACCCGTGAGTTCCTTACGCAGGGCGGCCGCACGGTGCGCGACGGGGGCGGAATAAAGCCCGACATCGAGATTACCGCCGACTCGCTGCCCTCGTTCATTTACGACCTTGTCACAGGTGAGGAGATGTTCGACTATGTTACCCAGTACGTGCTACGGCACAGCGAGATAGCCCCTGCCGCCACGTTCTCCATCTCCGACGAGGACTACGACGACTTTGTCGCCTACATCCGTGAGAGTGGCTTTGCCGCCAACCGCAGGAGCGAGCGGGTGCTGGGTCTGCTGAAGGACGCCACACGGTTCGAGGGCTACTACGACGATGTGCGGACCGAACTTGAGGCACTCGAGGCGAAACTTACGGGAGACCTTGCCTCCGACCTTCAGCGCATGAAGGAAGATGTGAAGCCCTACCTCAACACCGAGATAGTGAGCCGCTATTATTACCAGCGCGGAGCCTGCCAGCAGCAACTGGGTGACGACAAGGTGTTCAGCGAGGCCATGCGTCTGCTAACCGATGGAGAAGAATACAACAAAATATTGCATCCATGAGATACCAAAGAAATCTGCGTAAGGCCAACCGCCGCTTCATGATAGTGAACATGTGCCTCGGCATAATGGTTATAATCATTGTGCTTGCTTTCTGCTACATCTCCTTTTGGTAGCCGTCTGCCAGATTAGGGGCAAAAGGCTAACCTCGTGGAGAGCTGGAGGTATTCCACACACGCCTGGCCTGCGCGGGCATACAGTCTTGGCAGTGATTATTAGTGAGATAAGTCGCAGCCCATATCGCCTTATGATGGTATGAAGAATGACAAGGAACAGCCCTTTAAAAAAACCACGACAAGAAGTTAACTTGCTAAATCCCTATATATGTATGATAGAAAGTAACT
>JAJPYT010000173.1 GCA_021204845.1 Prevotellaceae bacterium
GTGCAGGGGATGCCGAAGGTGTTGTGGGGCAGGAGGGAGTAGTTTTCTGTGTAGTACATTATGGATAGAAAGCGTCTGGTGTGTGCGGGGGGTCAGTCGTCGAACGAGGTGAGCAGCCAGCGGCCGTGCTTTTGCTGGAAGGTGAGGGTCTGCATCATGCTGCTGGCCATGCCGCCTTGCAGCAGGATGACGCTCCCGGCCTCGTCGAAGGGCTGGCCGAAACTGAAGTTGGTGATGACGCCCCCGGGCAGGGCAGGGCGGAACGCTGGCCATTGCGAGGGCAAGAGTATGCCCTCGATGAGCCCGGTCTCGTCGTCGGGGTCGGCGGAGGAGAAGCGTATGTGCTCGGCAAGACGCTCCTGCTGGAAAAGGGTGTCGCGCGAGAATTGGGCGTAGAAGGTGAGGAAGTCGCCAAGGCGGCCCGTAGGCTCGAGGGTGCGGCTGCTCCGGAGCTGCCACACAGAGTCGCGGCGGAGGAAGTCGTAAGTCCGCATCGTCATGGCATCGAGGTCGATGACCTCAGCCGACACGCTGTCGAGCTGGAGGCTGCTCTCGAGCTCTTCCATCTGCCGCAGGTCGGTGAGCAGGAGGGTGTAGTAATCGTCGTCGGCGGGCCAACGGAAATAGCTGCGGAAGGCGGCACCGCTGGTGATGGTGGTGACAGTGGAATCGAGGTCTACCAGGGGGAGCGGGAACTTTATGTGGGCAGCCTGGAACGACTTGTTGCGCAGGAAGGTGAAGAAGAAGTCGAAGAAGGCGAGATTCTCGCTCTCGGGCCGGGCCAGCTCTTCTTCCCCGAGCAGGAGCGTGTCGCCCTGCCCGGTGTAGTCGCCCTGCCAGAGGGTGTCTTCCTCTTCCCACGTGTCGGAATCCTGCACCTTGCCGCCTGTGCATGAGCAGAAGCATGCCAGTATTGCCATAACAAAGACGGGGGAGCACCTTCGGCGCTCGGACTGCTTGTGACTTGTTATCTTGACACACCCCCTCATACCAGCTAACGGTGTAATCCTCATCGAAGATAAAAGTGAGTACAAAAGTACACTTTTATTTCGATTTACAGGAAATGATTTGCCTAAAAATGACTACCTTTGTGGCTGGAAAACGATAAATAGACCAGAGGAGCAAGACATGATACTGGAAAAGATAGAGCGGCTGAAGGCAGAGGTGGCGGGGCTCACGGCAGCCACAGCGGAGGAGGCTGAGGCGCTGCGCATAAAGTATTTGGGAAAGAAGGGGGCTCTGAGCGAGCTTATGGCTGAATTCCGCCAGGTTGCGGCCGAGGAGAAAAAGACGGTGGGGATGAAGCTGAACGAGCTGAAGGCCCTGGCGCAGGAACGCATAAACCAAGTCCGCCAGAGCGCCGAGAGCGCCAGCGAGGTGAGCGATGGCGACCTTGACCTCACGCGCACGCCATACCCCATACCCCTGGGCACACGCCACCCGCTTACTGTGGTGAGGAACACCATAGTGGACATATTCTCGCGCCTGGGCTTCACGCTTGCCGAGGGACCTGAGGTGGAGGATGACTGGCACGTGTATTCGAGCATGAACTTCGCCCCTGACCATCCCGCGCGTGACATGCAAGACACTTTCTTCGTGGAGTCGCGCCCCGACGTGATTTTGCGCAGCCATACCAGCAGTGTGCAGTCGAGGGTGATGGAGCGGCAGCAGCCTCCCATCCGCGTGATTTGCCCGGGCCGTGTGTACCGCAACGAGGCAATCTCAGCCCGTGCCCATTGCTTCTTCCACCAGGTGGAGGGCTTGTATGTGGACAAGGATGTGAGCTTTGCCGACCTGAAGCAGGTGCTCCTGCTCTTTGCCCGTGAGATGTTCGGGCCCGACACCAAGATTCGCCTCCGCCCCTCGTATTTCCCCTTCACAGAGCCGAGCGCCGAGATGGACATAAGTTGCCATCTATGTGGCGGGAGGGGCTGCTCATTCTGCAAGCACACCGGCTGGGTGGAGATACTGGGATGCGGCATGGTTGACCCCGCTGTGCTGGACGCTAATGGCATAGACAGCACCATATATAAGGGCTATGCCTTTGGCATGGGCATAGAGCGCATCACCAATCTGAAGTATCAGGTGAAGGACTTGCGCATGTTCTCGGAGAACGACGCGAGATTCCTTGCGGAATTCCAAGCCGCGAACTAAGAGTTTTCCCTTGTGAGAATGTCGTAGGGCAGCACCGTGATGCCGCTCTCGGGGTAGTGTATGCCAAGGGAGTGGCGGTCGCCACGCTCATAGGCGCTGATGCGCTCGAGCAGCATCTCGTCGTAAGTGAGGGTGCCAAACTGGCGTATCTGGTAGTCGTCCATGTTTATCACTCTCTTCTTCCCCCTGGATGGTCGCGTGAGGGCGCGCTGCGCAAGGTCGATGGCGGCACGCAAGCGCACGGCCAGCGGAATGAGCAGCGAGAAGAAGCGGTATTGGCGGCTGTAGTGCTTATGGAAGAAGATGAGCATGGCCTCGTAGAAGATGTGCACGTAGCGATAGCTGCTTCGTTGCGTGCTCTCCCCCTTGTAGTGCAGTATGGGGGTGGGCAGGTAATAGTTGGCCCAGCCGCCTTTCAGCAGGCGGTAGGAGAGGTCGATGTCTTCGCCATACATGAAGAAGTCCTCGTCCAGCAGTCCCACCTGCCGCAGCGCCTCGTGCCTCACCATGCAGAAAGCCCCGCTTATCACCTCTATGCGGCTGGTTTGCAAGCGAGGGAGATAGCGCATATAGTAGTGACCGAAGGTGCGGCTGTGGGGCAGCAGGCTGCCAAGTCCCGACATTTTGCAGAAGGAGGTCCAGGGTGTGGGCAGCCCGCGTCGCGATTCCCAGGCGAAGCGCCCGTTGTGGCTGTACATAGCCACGCCTGTCGCCCCCGCGTCGGGGTGCGCGTCGAGGAAGGAAAGGCAGTCCTCCAGCGTGTGCTCGGTGAGTATGGTGTCGGGGTTCAGCAACAAAATATATTCCCCCCGCGCCTGGCGTATAGCCTGGTTGTTGGCGCGTGAGAAGCCCACGTTGTCACGGTTCTGCATGTAAGTCACCTCCGGGAAGAGCGGTCGCAGATAGTCTATGCTGTGGTCGCTCGAGTTATTGTCAACCACAAACACCTCCATGCCTCCCGTCACTCCCGAGCGGAACACGCTGCGCAGGCACTGCTCAAGGTAGTAGCGCACGTTGTAGCTCACTATCACTACGCTCAGTCTCACGGCCGCAGCTCCTCCTTGTTATGCGCCTCCAGCTCAGCCCTTTGGCGGTCCTCGGAGGGCCAAATGTAGATGAACGCCAGGGTGGAGATGAGGGCGCAGTAGAGCATGCTGGTGTCGAGCATGAGGAAGTAAAGCGCCACTCCCGCTATCATGGGCAGGGCAAGCAGTATTATGCGCACGGCGGCAAGGCTGGGGTAGAGCCGCGGCTGGGCGGCAAGCCTCCCGCGCACGCTGCGGAAAGCCATAAGCTTAAGCGCCAGCGGCACGCACACGAGCATGACGAGGCACTCGCAAATTTGCAGCGCATAGCTTGTGGGCAGTAAGCCAAGGGGCAGCACCTCCGTCTCGCCAAGCAGCAGCAGCACCGCCGCCACGCCCACTAAGCACCATGCCAGAAGGTTCAGCCTACAGTTCACTTTCTTCTCGTCCATACCCCTTAATTCTCCTCCTTAAACGGGGTGCGGTTGACTATGCTGCGCCCCAGCGTCACCTCGTCGGCATACTGCAACTCGTCGTTTTGCGCTATGCCGCGGGCTATCACGCTCACCCTCACTCCCGTGGGAGCCAGCCGGCGATAGAGGTAGAAGTTGGTGGTGTCTCCCTCCACCGTGGGGCTCAGCGCCAGAATCACCTCCCGGACCTCCGTGTCGCGCGTCACTCTCTCCAGCAATGAGTCTATGGTAAGGTCGCCCGGTCCTATGCCGTCCATGGGCGATATCACTCCGCCTAATACATGGTAGAGCCCCCGGTATTGCTGTGTGTTCTCTATCGCCATCACGTCGCGTATGTCCTCCACCACGCAGATTGTATTCCGCTCGCGTCGTGGGTCGGAGCATATCTCGCACGTGTCGGTGTCGGAGATGTTGTGGCACACACGGCAGAACTTCACCTCACGCCTCAGCCTTGCTACGCTGCCGGCGAAGGCTTCCACTGCCGCCGCGTCCTGACGGAGCAGGTGCAGCACCAGGCGCACCGCTGTCTTGTGCCCTATGCCGGGCAACTTGGCGAACTCGTCAACAGCCCGTTCCAGCAGTGCCGAAGAGTAGTGTTGTGTCATGTGTGCGTTGTCCTTATACTTCTTATAGTGTTCCCTTGCTCGAGGGTAGTGTCAAGAGATGGTCGGGGTCGCGCCTCACTGCCATCTTCAGCGCCCTTGCCAGAGCCTTGAACACGCCCTCTATCTTATGGTGGTTGTTTTCTCCCCTGGCGCTGATGTGCAGGTTCATGTGCGCGCTCTCGCTCAGGCTTTTGAAGAAGTGGCGGAACATCTCCGTAGGCACGTCGCCCACCATTTCGCGTGTGAACTCCACGTCCCACACCAGCCATGCCCTGCCGCCAAAGTCAAGAGCCACCTGGCAGAGGCAGTCGTCCATGGGCAGGGTGTAGCCATAGCGCTCGATTCCACGCTTGTCGCCAAGGGCTTTCAGCAGTCCCTCTCCCAGCACGAGGGCGGTGTCCTCCATGGTGTGGTGCTCGTCCACATTGAGGTCGCCTTTGCAGTGCAGGCTAAGGTCTAT
The DNA here is from genome assembly GCA_021204845.1 of Prevotellaceae bacterium. Taxonomy (GTDB): domain Bacteria; phylum Bacteroidota; class Bacteroidia; order Bacteroidales; family Bacteroidaceae; genus Physcousia. Next base: position 4,718 of record JAJPYT010000173.1, read on the forward strand.
ATTTCCGTGCCTTGCTATCTGCTCCAGCATGTGGTCCAGGAAGCCCAGCCCCGTGGCTATGTCAGCCTTTCCCTCTCCGTCCAAGTTCAGGCTCAGGCTTATATCCGTCTCCCTTGTGGCGCGCCTCACCTCGGCTTTGCGCGCCCCCGTGGAGCAAACCACCTCGCGAACGTGCGCCCAGTCGGGCAGCAGGAACTGGCAGCCCAAGCCAGCGGCCAGTTGGCGGTCGCTCTCCCTGTCGCCAATCACGTAGCTCCCCCGCAGGTCATACTCCTCGCTGTTGAGGTACCGCTCCAGCATTCCCGTCCTTGGCTTGCGTGTGGGAGCGCCCTCGGCAGGCAGGGAGCGGTCTATGTGGATAGCGTCGAACTCCACGCCCTCTCCCCTCAGCGTCTCCAGCATCAGGTTGTGTGTGGGCCAGAAGTTCTCTTCGGGGTAGAGGCTTGTGCCCAGCCCGTCCTGGTTGCTCACCATCACGAGCAGGTAGTCAGTGTGCCGGCGTATGAAGCTGAGCGCCGTTATGCAGCCTGGCACGAAGTGGAACTTCTCGTAAGCGTCTATCTGCTCGTCCTCTGGCTCTTGCAGAATAGTGCCGTCGCGGTCTATGAAAAGTATCTTCCTCATCCCTTATACTGTCTCAGAGCCCCCAGCAGGGCGTTGTTCTCGTCGGGGGTGCCTATGGTTATGCGCAGCGCGCCAGGGCACAGCTCCACTCTCGAGCGGTCTCTTACCACTATGCCGCAGCTTATCAGGTAGTCGTAAATCTTGCGCGCGTCGCTCACCCTTGCCAGGAAGAAGTTGGCGTCCGTGGGGAACACCTTTTCGCACAGGGGCAGTATGCTGAACGCCTCCGTCAGGCTTCTCCTTTCGCTCAGTATGCTGCCTATCCATATCCCCACCTGCGGTCCTCTGCGCAGCATGGCGAGCGCCTCCTTCTGAGTGGGCAGACTCACGTTGTAGGGGTACTTCACACGGTTCATCAGCTCCACTATCTCCTCGCTGGCGAACGCCATGCCCAGCCTTATGGCGGCTGAGGCCCATGCCTTGCTCATAGTGTTTAGCACCACCATGTTGGGGTGCTCGCGCAGGTCTTTCCTGAAGGGGCGCTCCGTGGAGAAGTCGCTGTAAGCCTCGTCTACCACCACTATGCCGCCGAATCTCTCCAATATCCGCTCCACCTGCTCGCGCTCGAGGCAGTTGCCCGTGGGGTTGTTGGGCGAGCAGAGGAATATCACTTTAGTGTGGCTGTCGGTGGCGGAGAGCAACCTGCCGGCGTTCAGGCTGAAGTCGTCGTTCAGCCTCACCGGGCGGTATTCCACGTCATTTATGTGCGCGCACACCTCATACATGCCATAGGTAGGCGATATGGCTACCACGTTGTCCCTCCTTGGCTCGCAGAATATGCGCAGCACAAGGTCTATGGCCTCGTCGCTGCCGTTGCCAAGGAAGGTGCACTCCTCCGCCACGCCTTTCACCCTGGCTATCGCCGCTTTCAGTTCCCTTTGCAGCGGGTCGGGGTAGCGGTTGTTGGGATTGTTATATGGGCTCTCGTTAGCGTCCAGGAACACTGTCGCGCTGCCCTGGCTATATTCTGTCCTGGCGCAGCTGTAAGGCTTCAGGTTCCAGATGTTCTGCCGCACCAGTCTCTTCAGGTCTATGCTCATGCTCCTTCGGTTTTTGTGCCCTCGGTCCTTTCTCTTCTCAGTCTCATGGCGCCAGCGTGAGCCTCCAGTCCTTCAGCCTCTGCCATCAGTTCCACCGCCCTGCCTATCGAGGCTATGCCCTTCTCGTCTATGTGCTGGAAGGTCACCTTGCGGCAGAAGGTGTCTAAGTTCACACCGCTGTAGGCTGTGGCGTGTCCGTTGGTGGGCAGTGTGTGGTTAGTGCCGCTGGCGTAGTCTCCCGCGCTTTCGGGCGTTAGGCTGCCAAGGAACACGCTGCCGGCGTTCACCACCTTCTCCGCCAGTTCCATGTAGTTCTGTGTCTCTATTATCAGATGCTCGGGAGCGTAGAGGTTTGCCATCTCCATCATCTCCTCGTCAGAGCGCAGCACTATCAGCCGGCTGTTGGCGAGAGATTGTGCCGCTGTCTCGCGTCGGGGCAGCAGGGGCAGCCGGCTCTCCACCTCGTCTGCCACCTTTCTTGCCATGCTTTCGCTGGTGGTGAGCAGCAGCACCTGCGAGTCCACTCCGTGCTCCGCCTGTGAGAGCAGGTCGGCAGCCACGAAGGCGGGGTTTCCCCCCTCGTCAGCCAGCACCATCACCTCGCTTGGGCCTGCGGGCATGTCTATCGCCACACCAGCCATGCTCACCATCTGTTTGGCGCAGGTCACGTATTGGTTCCCTGGCCCTAATATCTTATACACCTTAGGCACGCTCTCCGTCCCGTATGCCATGGCGGCTATGGCTTGCGCGCCGCCCAGTTTCATTATGCGTCTCACTCCAGCCACCTTGGCGGCTGCCAGTATGGCGGGGTTCACGTGTCCGTCTCTCCCTGGCGGGGTGCACAGCACTATCTCGCGGCAGCCAGCCGTGCGGGCTGGTGTGGCGAGCATCAGTACGGTGCTGAAGAGCGGGGCTGTGCCGCCTGGCACGTAGAGTCCCACTTTCTCTATCGCTATGCTCTTCTGCCAGCAAACCACACCGTCTGTCACTCTCTGGCGCTCTCCCTTGAACGCCTGCGCCCTGTGGAAGGTCTCTATGTTCCTGTGCGCCAGTTCCATGGCTCCGAGCAACTCGGGGCTAACGGTCTCCAGCGCCTCGTCCATCTCCTGCTGGCTTACCTCCAAGTCTTGCAGCCTCACGTGGTCGAAGCGCCATTCCAGTTCTCTCAGAGCCTTGTCGCCTCCTTCCCTCACCGTGCGCAGCACCTCGCCCACGGCTGCTTCCAGTTCGGCTGCGTCCTTTGTGGGTCGGCGCAGCAGCGCGTCCCACTCTTCTCTCTTGGGGTAGATGTGTATGTTAAGTGCCATGTCAGGGAATCATTTTTTCTATTGGCACCACCAGTATTCCCTGTGCGCCCAGTTCCTTCAGCCGCCTTACTATGGTCCACAGCCGTTTCTCCTCTATCACCGTGTGCACGCTGTTCCAGCCCTCCGTGGCAAGGGGCATCACCGTCGGGCTCTTGGCTCCCGGCAGCACCGCCACCACCTCGGCAAGCCTTTCGCTGGGCACGTTCATCAGCACGTATTTCTTGTCCTCGGCGTTTCTCACAGCCTCCAGTCTGAACAGCAGCTCGTCCACCTCCGCCTCCCTCTCGTGGCTCAGGTGCTTGCCGGCTATCAGCAGTGCCTCGCAGTCCATCACGCATTCCACCTCTTTCAGGTTGTTGCTCACCAGCGTGCTGCCGCTCGACACTATGTCGAATATCGCGTCAGCCAGCCCTATGCCGGGGCACACCTCCACCGAGCCCGCTATCTCGTGCACCTCGGCGCCCAGTTCCTTCTCTTGGAGGAAGCGCCTCAGTATCCGTGGGTACGATGTGGCTATCTTCTTTCCGCTGAACCACTCCAGTCCGTCGTAAGCCTCCGCCTTGGGTATCGCCAGCGAGAGGCGGCATTTGCCGAAGCCAAGGGGGCGCAGCGTCTTCACGTCCTCCTGCCTCTCCTCCAGCTCGTTCTTCCCCACTATGCCAAGGTCTGCCACGCCCGTTGCCACGCATTGTGGTATGTCGTCGTCGCGCAGGTATAGCACCTCCATGGCGAAGCCCGATGCCCTTTCCAGCAGGGTGCGCTTTCCGCCCTCCGCCCTTATGCCCGCCTCCGCCAGCAGTGCCATGCTGTCGTCGTGAAGTCGGCCTTTCGATTGTACAGCTATTCTAAGCATACTCTTTCTCTTTTTACCTTATGAAACATTTTTTACCTATATAACCCTATCGGACCAAAGTATTGTTAACTCAGACTTTTTAAACTCTCGGAGTGCAAAAGTACGAAAAAAACGGTAACTTTGTGCCTATCTTATGCTATATTATGCTCTATATGCATAAAACCCATATCCCCATTGTGGGCTTGAACATTGTTAACCGTTGGCTTTTAATCCGTCGGAATGCGCCACGTCTTTTGGCGTTTCTCCTGCTGCCGCTGTGCCTTGCCCTCGTCTCGTGCCGCAAGCAAGACGTGAAGCGCCCCTCTTCCCTTTTCGGGCAGGCGGCACAGGCAGACCTCTCCGCCTTCAGCCTGTCCGACATTCTCTCTTCTGGCGAGCTCATCGTGGGCACTCTTTCCGGTCCTGACACGTATTTCACCTATCGTGGCGGCGCTTTCGGACTGCAATATGAGCTTGCGCAGGATTTTGCCCGCACTCTGGGCACTCGCCTCCGTGTGGAGGTGGCGCGCGACACTGTGCAGCTTCTCTCCTGGCTCGCCAGTGGCGAGGTGGACATGCTCGCCCTGCCTCTCCCCTTGGCTGACGGCACTCTCGCCTCTGCCCCAGGCTGGCTTGTGGCCGACCGCTCCGCCGAATTGGCGGAGGCTGTCGACAGTTGGTATCGCCCCGACCTGCTCTCACGTCTCGAGAGGCAGCGTGCCGAGCGCCGCAAGGCTCCTGCCGTTAAGCGTAAGGCTCGCCCCCAGATGCTCAATGCCGGTAAGGGCATCATCAGCCGCTACGACGCTCTCTTTCAGCAATATGCCGCCACCATCGGCTGGGACTGGCGCTTGCTTGCCGCCCAGTGTTGGCAGGAGTCGGCTTTCGACCCTCGTGCCGTCTCGTGGGCTGGCGCTCGCGGGCTCATGCAGATTATGCCTTCCACTGGTGCCCAGCTTGGTCTCGCCAATCCCTGGGACGCGGAGCAGAACATAGCCGCGGCTGTGAAGTATTTAGCCTTGCTCGAAGAGCGTTTCAGTGACATCCGTGAGCCTCGTGAGCGCATCAGCTTCGTCCTTGCCGCGTACAACGGCGGCTCTGGCCACGTGCGCGATGCCATGGCTCTTGCCAAGGAGCATGGGGCTAACCCCACTCGCTGGCGTGATGTTGAGCCTTACATCCTGCTCCTCCAGCAGCCTCGTTACTACACCGCCCCCTGCGTTAAGCACGGCTATCTCATAGGCAGCGAGACTGCCTCTTACGTCTCCGCCATTCAGCAGCGTTGGCGGCAATACTCTGGTCAGGTGCCTTGGCACGAGCCGCCCCGCTCCTCCACTGGCCGCAAAGTCAACGTCCGCCCCCGCTCCTCCTTCATGACGGACAGCCTCTGAACCATGCCGAGGAAAGGGTATGAGTAGTCGGCAGTGAAGGGGAATGAGTAGTCGACCACAAAGGGGTATGAGTACTCGGCAGCCAAGGGGTATGAGTAGTTGTTCGCAAGGGGGAATGAGTAGTTGTTCGCAAGGGTGAAAGAGCGCCGAAACTCGCATTAAGCGAGAGGAAAGGGGGCTTGCACGCTTTCCCGAGCGCCAGCGAGTTCAGCGAAGCTAACGTGCTAAATATCCCTGCCACAGGACGCATGCGGTCCGAGCGCCAGAGGCGCTCCACAGGGTTAGCCGAGGGCCTTCACGGCCCTCGGTAAGGCAACGAGTAGGGAGTGAGTGCCGGAGGTACTCAACATATCTGCTAACACACACAAACTTAATATCTTGAGTACCTCTGGCACTCTTCGGCACTACGTGCCTAATCCGAGGGCCATAAAGGCCCCCGGCTAACCCTGTGGAGTGGCTCCGCCACTCGGACTGCTTGCGTCCTGCGGCTATCAAATGGGAGCACCTCCGGCGCTCGTATCGCTTGCGTCCTGTGGCGGATATGTTGAGCACCTCCGCCACTCGGTCTACTTCCCTTCCCCCACCATAAAAGAGAAAGATGGAATCCGGCAGATTCTCACGAACCCGCAAACGGTCCCATCTTTCCAGCAATCGAAAAAACAGTGAACTTTCCTTGGAAAAAGT
>JAJPYT010000185.1 GCA_021204845.1 Prevotellaceae bacterium
ATCGTTCCAGCGATCCTATATGGATCGTCACAGCGATCCTATATGGATCGTTATGATGTGTCAAGGGGAGACGCTGTAGGCTGTGCAAGCGAAGGAACTTCTCATGTTAAGGCTTCACCTGTTTGCCCTCCCTATGCAGCTTTAACCACTCCAGACAGAGGAATATAAAAAGGTAAGCCCCCATGAGAGATTGCCTTGTCTGCTCATGGGGGCTTACGGGATGTCTAAGAGTGAGGGCTTACCTCACAATCTTCTTGCCGTTCTGTATGTATATCCCTTTCTGCGGAGAGGATACCTTGCGGCCGCTGAGGTCGTATGTGGCTGTGAGGCGTGACTGGGCAGTGAGGGCGGTGGCTGCCGGGGCTTGCACGGCATCAGTGCCGACGGTAAGGGTGAGCTCGTTGCTCTCGCTGCTTTGCGTCTGGGCTGTGCCGCTATAGAGAGCCTGCCATACGTGAGTGCCGGAGTCGAACTCCTCGCTCAGGTAGTATGTGGCTGTGCCGTCCTGCTCTACCGCCATGTTGCCTACCACCTCGCCGTCGCGCAGAATCTGCACGTAACTCTGATACTCGTCGACATCAGAAACAGTCGCCACGAGTTTCATCTCCTCAGCGCTGCCTTCCAGTGACACAGTGCTTACGCCAGAGCGCTCGGGCATCAACTTGTATAGCTTCGCGCCGTGGCTGGGCACTTCGGCATAGATGCTGCCCTGAACGGGGGAGAGCGTCTCTCCCGCCCAGCAGTCGTAGACGGAGATCTGCTGCTCGTCGGTGTAGCCGAACTGCGTGAGATCCACGCTGTAGCCGCTCTGTGAGGAGACGTAGACGTAGAACTCCATGGTGGTGCCGTCGGAACTGGTGTTGTCGGTGTCGCAACTGCTGTCGTAGCCGCATAGCGTGCGGAAAGTCTTGTAGTTATGCCCTGCGGGGAGGTCGTAGATGAGGGTGCACTCGGCATTCAGCCCGAGACCTGTGGTGTAGCTCACCCCGTCCACTTTCAGGGTGCCGCCCTCCACGTTCTGGTTGGTGTGCAGGCTGCCCCACTGGCTGGTGTAGCTGGTGGGCGTGAGAGCGGTGAGAGATGTCTCGTTCCCGTCCTCATCCACCAGCACAGGGTCTATGAGGTCAGCACGGTCGTAGGAGTATCCGTCGCCATAATTGCTTACATATATCTTCAGCTGCGCGGCGTTGGTGATGTCGCACTCGAGGGTGCAGGAGCGGGTTCCCGTGCGGGAGATGAGACCGGAGCGTGCGGCGTAATCGTCGCTCTCGCTCATGAGCGGGTTCATGTCGAACACCATGAAGCAGATGCTCGTGGTGGCTCCCGTCTGGTTTATTCCGCTATCGTCTGCTGCCGCCAAGGCCGTAAAGCGCACAACATCCAGACTGTCAGGTATGGTGAAGAGCAGCATGGCGTTAGCGTCAGCGCTGAAGCCACGGTCATACGTTGTGCCCATTACGGTCATTGAGCCGCCAGTCATCACGTTTTTGTTCTCATACACGCGGTTGTAGTACGAGTCGGTGTAGGTGCGGGTCAGGTAGTCGCCCGTCAGCGCCACCTCTGTGCCGTCGCTCAGCACGAGCGTCGGGTTCAGCCAGTCGCCGTGGTCATAATTGTAGTTGTCTCCCCCGTCGTCAATCACCAGCGCCAAGGTCTTGCTGCCTTCGGGCCACTCAATGTCCACATCCACAGCGTGTCCGTCGGTGGTATAGGTAACATTCTCGCTCTTGAAGAGGGCCTTGCTGTCGAACACCCAGCGGGTGTCGTCGTCCTGGAACATGGCAAGGTAGCGGTAGCCGGTGGAGGGGTCGACAGAGGTCCAGGCTATCTGTCCCGCCCCGTCGTTGAGAATCTGGTGCGCGTCCTGCCCGTAACTGTTCATGCGCAGCATGTCCTCGTTGGTGAGGAGCGAGAGGGTGAAATCGTCGTTTCGTGTCATCTCTCCGCCCATGATGAGCGGGCTGTGGCATATTCCCCACAGCGTCATCATGCTGGTCTGCTCCGCCTCGGTGAGGCTGGTCCAGCGGCCGGCATCGGCTCCAGTGTAGCCATTGTCGGCTATCGTCATTGCTATCTGCCCGAGGGGCAGCATGTCGCAGTCGGCATAGTTGCCCACCTGGTGATACTGGCTCCACACATCCGCCTCGTTGAACACGGCGGACACGTTGGTCCAGTTGTCCCAGAGGTCGTCCATCATGCGCCACTGGTTCGCCATGCGGTTGCAGTCGTCGGCATACTCATACGCCGTCTTGCCTGGCGAGATGCTAAGCACTATGGGGCGTCCGCACTGGTCGATGGCGTTGCGTATCATCTGAATCTCGTCGGTGTAGAAGGGGCGTGAGAGGTCGTCCACCTTTATGAAATCCACACCCCACGAGGCGTAGAGATTGATGATGCTGTTGTAGTAGAGCTGCCCGTACTCGTTGTTCTGCACGGTGAGATTGTCCTGAAGCCACGTGCAGGCGGGTGTGGTGCTGACATATACGCTCGTCCAGGGTGTGTCCTCGCTGCCCAGCAGCTTGTAGCTGGAGCCTACCACACTCTTTGGCACTCCCCTCATTATGTGAATGCCGAACTTCAGCCCCATGGCGTGGATGCTGTCGGCTATAGCCTGGAATCCGCTGGGGAAGCGGGTGGGAGAAGGAAGGTAGCGGCCGTATTCGTCGATCACGTAGTCCTGCGTGCCCTGCTGGTTGTAGTTGCCTGCCCCCAAGGACGGGTGGTTGCAATACCAGCGTATGTCGCAAACGACATATTCGTAGCCGTAGTCCATGAGATTGTCCCTCATGTAGCGCGCGTTCTGCATGAGTTCCGCCTCGGTCACGCTGCTGTAGTAGCAGTCCCAGGAGTTCCAGCCTCGCGGTGGCGTGGGAGCCCAGCGGCGGAAGGTCTCTTCAGTGCCGTTCTGTGCAAAGGACAATGCCGCGGACATGAGAGCCACGGCAAGAAGAAGTGCTTTGTTTTTCATACTTGTAGTGTGTTAATATGGTTAATGATGATGCACAAAGATACGAAAAAGGAATGACAAAAAAGACTTCACCGCCACTATTCCCTCAAAATTACGGTAATGTGTGACGGTGAAGTCTTTTATAGGTGATTCTGTGAGCTATCTACTCTTCGCTCCGCTGCTCGCTCTCTTGCCTGAGCTGCTCATTTATGGCTTTTATCTTCTGACCGAGAAGGTTGAGCTCGTCTTTGAGCTTGTCTATCTTCTTGGAGATTTCCTGCGCCAGTGAATTGCCTTTCTTGCTGTTGGTGGAGAGGAAGCCGAGGTTGTTCTCGTAGGTCTGAATCTCGCCATGCATCATCTCGTAGGCGCGGGAGAGACGCTCACGCTCACGCAGCAGGGAGTTGCCACCCTGTGCGGAGGTCACCTTCAGCGTGGTGCGGAAGCTGCTGAGGCGGCGTTGTGCCTGTGAGATGTTGAGCTTCTTGTAAAGGTCGTCCACCACCTGGTGATACTGGGCATAAATCTTGTCTTTCTCCTTCATGGGCACATGACCTGTGGCATTCCACTCGTCCTGAAGGTCGTGGACTTGCTGTGCTGTGGCGGCTGCATCGTCGGCGGCAAGGGCTTTCAACTGCTCTATTATGTCGCGCTTCTTCTTAAGGTTTTCCTGCTGCTCGGCGCGCTGCTGGGCATGTGCCTTGCTCTTGGCGGCGAAGAAATGGTCGCAAGCGCCGATGAAACGCTTCCACAACTGGTCGGACACCTTGCGCGGCACTGTGCCTATGGACTTCCACTGCCTCTGTAGCTCCACAAGGGCATCGGTGGTCTTCTTCCAGTCGGTGCTGTCCATCAGAGCCTCAGCCTGCTCGGCAAGGGCGATCTTCTTCTTGAGATTGTCGGCAAGACTTTCCTTCACGTTCTTGAAGAAGTCGGCTTTCTGCGAGAAGAACTTGTCACAAGCGGCACGGAAGCGCTCGAAAATCTGTGTGTTAGCCTTCTGGGGAGCGTAGCCTATGGTCTTCCACGTTGCCTGGAGGGCGAGGATTTCCTTAGTCTTTGCCTCCCACTGTGAGAAGGAATTGAGACCCTCGGTCTCTATTGCTTCCGCTTTTTCACACAGTTCTGTCTTCTTCTTCAGGTTCTCCTCTTCCCTGGCCTTGCGCGCCTCGAAGAACTGCTGGTGGCGCTTGCGTATGACGGTGCTTGCCTCCTTGAAACGCGCCCATATCTGCTCGCGCAGTTCCTTGGCGATAGGACCAATCTCCTTCCACTCCTGGTGGAGTGTCTGCAATCTGTTTATGGCGGCTATCACGTCAGTCTCGTCCTTAAGTTTCTCCGCCTGCTCGCAGAGGATGATTTTCGCCTCCAGGTTCTTGCGGAAGTCGTACTCGCGCATTTCGGAGTTGAGCTTAAGCATGTCGTAGAACTGCTCGACATAGAGGTGATAGTTCTTCCATATCTCGGTGACGTGCTCGGCAGGCACAGCGCCTATCTCTTTCCATTCATTCTGCAATGCCTTGAAGCTCTCGTAGCTCTTGTTTGCCTCTTCGGGTGTGGTGGAGAGCAACTTTATTTTCTCTATCACCGCCAGCTTCTTTTCCATGTTCTCCTGGCGTTCCTTCTCCAGTGCCACCTGCATGTCGGAGCGGCGCTGGCGTATAGTCTGCATGGCAGTTTTGAAGAGTTCCTCGGTTGGGTCGGGGTCGGGCACGTAGTCGTTAGGGTCGCCCCCTGCGTCGATATATGCCTGGCGTGCTGCCATGGCCTCGGCGTTGTGATATTTATAGTATAACTGTTTCAGTAGGTCGAGTTCCTGCTTATCGCTTGTCTCGCCAGTGTCTACCAAGGTGCCGAGGCGTGCCAGCACTTCCTCTTTCGTCATCATCAGGGGAATCTCGCTGCCTGTCTGAGTAGCGGCGGCTTCTTCCTCCACAGCTGCTTCTTCCTGTGCTTCATCTTCCTGTGGAGTTTCAGCAACAGTTTCTTCCTGCTGTGGAACTTCGGCAACAGTTTCTTTTTGCTGTGGAGCTTCGGCAACAACATTTTCTTCTTGTGGAGCTGCCGTTTCTGGCACGTTTGCTTCCTCCTGCGGTGCGGAAATCACTGTCTCAGTTGTAGCTTGTTCTGCATGTGCTTCGGTAGGCACGGTAGCCTCGGGGTCTGACTTCTGAGGCTCAGTCAATGGGGTCTGTTCAAGAGAGTTCATAGTAAGTATATAATTAGTTGAATCTCACAAAAGTATATAAAATTAGGTTAAATGCCAAAGTTTTTCGCATTTTTTCGACAGTCGGGTGTCATTCTTTGTCATATTCCTGGTCAGTATACCGAGAGGTGAATCTCCATGGTGGCACGGTAAGAGTTGCCGTCACTCGCCTTATAGACAATGGCTTGCCGCACCACGTAAGTGCCTCCCTTGGTTAGTCTGCCTGGATATTGCCCCACGTTGCACTGGAACGAGGCGGGGTACATCTCAGCGAAGATTGCCGCCGTGCCGTCGTAGCCGCTCACGTTTCCGGCAGTGGTGAACCAGTGGCCGAGGCAAGTGCTGCTGGAAGTGGTGGTAGTTGTATAGTTGGTGAGCGTGCCGCTTGTGCTAACTCCCGCAAAGTGAGGGTTATAACTGGTGCCCACCTTAATGGCTTGCAACTGGGCGGTTGTCACGCCAAGAGCCTCGCTTATGGCATCCATGTCGTACTGCACCCAGGTGGAACTGTAGCTGTCACTGCTGTATGCCAACTCTGCATTCAGCACCACCGTGGTGTCTCGCCTCACATAATCGTCGGGGAAATCCTCCTCGGTGTAAGTGCGGAAGCATCCTTCAGGGCGTGTGCCGTCTATTTTCACACGGTAGGGCCATTGCTCGTCGTTAGAGACATCGTCGTCCCAGGCATGGTGCCACCAAGTGGTTGGGGCTCCCATCACCACCAGCCAGAGATCTTCACAATCGGAGGTGACAGTAAGGCTCGTGCTGCCCTCCTCCCCTTGCTGCATGGGACCATAAGTGGTTGAGCCATCAGCGCCGCAGCTCACCAAGCCCCAACGCCATCCTGCCCGCGACTTGTTTACACTACGGTAGCCATCAGCGCCCGCCAGTCCCTGAAAGTTTACTGTAACTGTGGTTCCGGCATTAGGAAGTTTAAGGCGTGTGATGTTATACCCATAGTTTTGAGGGCAATAGGCGCTGTCCACCTGAAACCACTCCTCCCCGTCCTCCGTGCGGCTGGAGAGGCGGTTGTAGTGCGCCCCCTTGCGGTGTGCCGCCTCGGAGCGAACACTCTCTATATCCCACGTGCACATGTGGGCGAAGCAGTCGTACATGAGAGCCGCGAAGTCGTCGGTAGAGAGGTCCTCCAGTCGCATGATGGCATCCACAGGGTCTTCGGGGTTTATGGCTTCTCGCCACAAACGGCCTATGAAGTTCTGCCCATACTGGTCACACAGATAATCCTGATAGAAACAGTTGTAGTAGCGTGCCGTCTCGTGCATGAGGTTGAGGTGGCACAGGGTGAGGTAGCCCTCGAAGTATTCCCCATCGGTGAACTGGCGCTCGGGATACACCTTATACGCCATCCAGTTGGCGCAGTCTTCCCAAAAGCCATTGCCGCCCCAGCCGTTCTCGCCGAGACCATAATTAAAGCCATGCACGTCGTTCGCTCCGCAGTCCACGTTGGTCAAATACTGGAAAGTGTGACCTATCTCGTGCGCCACGGTATGTCCGCCCCTTGCCGTCGCCGCCGAGGGGGAGATGTTCAGGGTTCCTATCTTCATGTCCTCTCCGCTGCCGCTGGCTATCCAGTCGCTGGTGTTGTACGCCCTTATGAGTATTTTATATGTGTCCGTGCTGCTGTTTCCCTCCTCGACGAAGCCGAGTTGGCTGGTGTAGACCTCCCACGCCTTCTCCGCCACCTCCAGGATATAGTCTACATCGGCGGTGCAGCCCTCTTCCCAGAAGCAGACGAAATGCTCGCTCTCCTTGCTCCGCTCGAAGCACCACTGGTTGGCGCTGCTGGTGAAGTCACCGCCCATGCTGCTGGGCTGGTAGAGTATGCGCCCTGGGTCGCTGAACATGAACACGCCTGGTGACGAGGTCATATAGCTGATAGTCTTCTTTCCGCTTTCTCCGCCAGGCTTGCTCCATTGCATGTTTATCGACTTGAAGTCTACCGTGTCGTATGCCGATATGTCGAAAGCCTTGTTGGCTGTGAAGCGGTTGTCGTAACGGTACCAGAGAGTGTCTGGTCTTTGCGCATTGGCTGGAAGCGCCGTCATGCAGCAGAAGCACAGCGGCAACAGGGAAAAATAGTGCTCATTCATTGTTTCCGTATTTTTAAGGTTGTTGTGCCGTCGCTCACTATGTATGTGCCTGCCCGCAGGGGGCTAAGGTCTCCGTCCCGTCTCACCAGCCGACCGTCAGTTGTGTAAATGCGTGCCTCTCCCTGCAAGCGCACCTTTCCCTCTTCCATGGCGGCTATGCCGTCCAGCGTTCCGCTTTCCCCGTCATAGTCCGTGGCGCTATATGCGAAGCACTTCACATCGTCAAAGGCATAGGGCTGACCGTTCATGGTGAATGTGCCGTCCTGCCCTATCACCATGCGAGGCGGCGTGTCGGTCTGCAACTGGTAGTAAACTTGCGTGCCGGAGTTAAGGGTGAAAACTATGCTCTTGGCTTCCGCCTTGGCTACCCACAACAGCGCGGGAAGCGCAGCGGCAAGTAATTTATACAATGTCTTTCTCATGATATATAAGGTTAGTAAGTTCCACGAATTGCTCTATGGAAAGTTGCTCCGCCCTTTTGCCGAAGGTCTCACCTTGCAGAAAGGGAGCGTTAGCCAAGTCCATCTGTGAGAGCAGAGGCTGCAAGGCGTTGCGCAGCGTCTTGCGGCGCTGGTTGAAGGCGGTCTTCACTACCTGGCGCATCTGCTCCCAGTCGCAGCCCAGCTGTGTGGTGGAGTTGCGTCTCATGCGTATAACGGCGGACTTCACCTTTGGCGGCGGGTCGAACACATTCTCGTCAACGGTGAAGAGGTATTCTATGTCGTACCAAGCCTGCATAAGCACAGAGAGAATGCCATAAGCCTTGCAGCCCGGTTTTGCAGCCATCCGCTCCGCCACCTCCCGCTGCACCATGCCTGTGCAGCAGGGGATGAGGTCTTTGTATTCCAAGACACGGAAGAATATCTGGCTCGATATGTTATAGGGATAATTGCCCGTCAGCATGAACTGTCTGCCACCGAACACACGCTCTAAGCGCATACCGAGGAAGTCGTCCTCTATGATGCCGTCCTCCAGCGAGGGGAAATGGCGCAACAAGTAGGCGACCGACTCATAGTCTATCTCCACCACCTTCAGTTCCCGCTCTTTTGTGGCAAGGAATTGCGTGAGCACGCCAGTGCCTGCGCCTACCTCCAGAATGGGCAGCCCGGGACAGGCATCCACTGTGTCGGCTATGCGCCGGGCAATGTCCATATCTCGCAGAAAGTGCTGTCCGAGAAACTTTTTCGGCCTTACACTCCTCATGTTCCTATTATAATTACTACATTTGTATCGCAAATATAACAAAAACTTTTGGAATGCAGCCAAACTCAGTGCGCATAAAGCGTGCGTCACACCTATAGTTTGACAGTCCATGTATCAATGAAGATGAAAAGAACCTTTCTCTCCACTGCGCTCAAAGTGATTTTCTCATTGCTTTTCGCCTTTGCCATACTATGGTGGATGTACCGGGGCATAGCGTGGGCAGAGGTCTCTGAGGCGTTGCGTACCGAGATGAGGTGGGACTGGATGCTTTGGAGCATGCCCTTCGGCATTCTGGCACAGGTGTTCAGGGCTTTGCGCTGGCACCAGGTGCTGGCTCCCTTGGGCGAGCGTCCGCGGCGTTCCACGTGCGTGTATGCCGTGTTTCTCAGTTATGCCAGTTCCCTTGTTGTCCCGCGTGTGGGCGAGTTGCTGCGCTGTGCGGTATTGCGCCGTCAGGACAGCACGGGTCTCTCCCGTTCTGTGGGCACTGTGGTCACCGAGCGCGTTGTCGATATGCTCGTCATGCTCCTGCTCTCGCTGCTCACCGTAGTTACCCAAATCCCCGTGTTCACCCGCTTTCTCTCCGCCACCGGGCTTTCCTTTGTCTCCCTTCTCGGCCGTTTCACTGCGGCTGGCTATTTGGTTACCGCCCTTTGTTTAGTAGTAATCCTGGGCATGGCTGTCTACCTTTGCCTGCGTCTGCGGCTGCTTAGCGGCGCGCGGGGAGCGATTCGAGGGCTTGTCGACGGACTGCTAAGTTTCCGCCTTGTGCGCGGTAAGTGGCTGTTCATCTTCTATTCCCTTGGCATTTGGGTAGCATATTATCTGCATTTTTATCTCACTTTCTTCAGCTTCCCAGCTACGTCTCACCTTAGCGCCGCCTGTGCCATGGTGGCTTTCGTGGTGGGCACGTATGCCGTTCTGGTGCCCACGCCAAACGGCGCGGGAGCGTGGCATTTTGCGGTGAAGACGGTGCTTATGCTCTATGGCGTGGCGGCAGCCTCTGGGGCGATGTTTGTGCTAATAGTCCACGCCTTGCAGACACTCCTCGTGCTTCTGCTCGGTCTCTACGCCCTGGTAGCCCTGCTGTTTCAGCGCAGGGTTACGGGGTAACTACCAGCCCCTTCCTATTTCATTCCTCTTGCCTTGTAGATGCGCTCTTTCGCGTCGTTTATCTCCTGAAACTTCCGCTCTGCCGCCTGCCTTATGTCCTCGCCTAATGACGCGACACGGTCGGGATGGTTTTCAAGCGCCATCTTCTTGTATGCGCGGCGCACCTCGTCGTCAGTGGCTTCGGGCGTTAGTCCCAGCACCTGGTAAGCCTCATCCACGCTCTGGCCTCCCAGTCCCATCATCTGGTCGGCAGTTCCTGCCTCCAAGCCCATGGCGATACATATGCCGCGCAGGGCATCCCTTTCCTCCTGGCTCACTACATTGTCAGCCTTAGCCACTTCGCACAGCATGGCCAAGAGCTGCAAGCGCTGTTCCCTTGGCATCACGCTCCCTATTTGCCGCCCCACAGCCACTATCTGCGCGTCCCACGCATCTTTGCCCATCTGCCTCTTCTGTTCCTTCAGTTGCAGCAGTATCTGTTCGCCCTGCCGCTCCGCCTCGGATCCGAAGTTGTTTCTCAGGAAGCGTCGCATATATTCCATCTCGCTGTGCATCACCTTCCCATCGGCATCTATCACGTGCATGGCTAACACCATCAGCGAGAATAGAAATCCGTTACGTTGCCCGTACATCTGCTGTGCCGCCTCTTCAGTACTGTTCTGCGACTTCCCCGCAGAGCCTACCATTGAGTCGAACAGCGCGCCCAAGGCGAAGCCTGCCAGCGCGCCAAGTGGTCCTCCGTGCAGGAGCCCCAGGAAGCCTCCAATCCATTTTGCGTATGCCATATCTTTCTCGTTAATCAGTTTTTTTGTTAACTTTGCCTTACGGTATCAAATATATTCATTTATCATGAGAACACTCATTTCGCTCTTCATCCTCCTTTCCGCCATAACCCTAAGGGCACAGAC
>JAJPYT010000204.1 GCA_021204845.1 Prevotellaceae bacterium
GTGGAGGGTGCGCTGCTTGTCCTTCTCGCTGACCAGCAGGGAGATGTTGTAGTTGCTGCCGCCGTAGGAAATCATGCGCACGGGGATATTCCGCATCGCCATGAGGGTGCGCGTCTCGAAGCCCACGTTGGTGCTGTCGAGGTCGCCCACTATGCAGATGATGCACATTCTGCCCTCCACGCTGACGGTGCCATACTTCTTAAGCTCGTTGATAATGTCGGACAGATGGCTGGTGTTGTCGATAGTGACGCTCACGCCCACCTCACTGGTGCAAACCATGTCGATGCTGGTCTTGTAATGCTCGAAGATATCGAACACCTTACGCAGGAAGCCGTATGCAAGGAGCATGCGGGAAGACTGTATCTGGATGGCGGTGATGCCGTCCTTTGCCGCCACGGCTTTTATGGCCCCGTGATGCATCTCGTTGTTGATGATGGTGCCAGGGGCGGACGGCTCCATGGTGTTGAGCAGACGAACCGGCACACCAGCAAACTTGGCTGGCTGTATGCACGTGGGGTGCAATATTTTGGCTCCGAAGTAAGCCAGCTCCGCGGCTTCCTCGAAGTAGAGCTGACGCACTGGCTCAGTGTTCGGGACGAGACGCGGGTCGTTGTTGTGTATGCCGTCGATGTCGGTCCATATCTGTATCTCCTTAGTCTGGAGGGCTGCGCCTATGAGGCAGGCAGTGTAGTCGCTGCCGCCGCGCAGGAGGTTGTCTATCTCTCCGTAGGCGTTACGGCAGATATAGCCCTGGGTGATGTATATCTCGTAACCAGGATGAGCCGCCAGCTGGGCATGCAGCTTCTCGCGTATGTAGTTGAAGTCAGGCTCAGCGTTCCTGTCGGTGCGCACTATGTCCAAGGCATTCAGCAGGATAGCCTTGTGCCCAGTCTCCAGCAGGTGGTTGGTCATCATGTTTGTGCTGATTATTTCGCCCTGCGCCAATATCACCTTCTCCTCGAAGGAGGTGAACATTATCTTTGTGAAGGAGCGGAGATAGGCGAATTCCTCGCTAAGGAACTTGCGGGTGCGAGCCCTGTACTCCCCGTTGCTGTGGAGCTCGTCGGCATGCTGCATATACTTTCGCTCCAACGCGTTGATGATGGTGTTTGCCCCCTCGGGATTCTTCTTGTAGAGGTAGTCCGCAATCTCCACGAGAGAGTTTGTGGTTCCGCTCATGGCGCTAAGCACCACGAAGTTTTGTTCGCCTTCCTTTGGCGTGATAAGTGTGGCTACGTTCTTCATGCGCTGGGCTGTGCCAACGCTGGTGCCACCGAATTTCATTACGTTCATATCCTTATTCTTTGTTTTCTGTGTTTCCTTCTATATTGTTTTCTTCCTGGGCTGGAGCCGCCTCCATGAGCCGACCACTCTGGCAGCGCAGTATGCGGCCGGGGAAAAGGGTGGGCAGGTAGTCGTTGTGAGTGGAGAGCACTATGGCGGTGCCGGTGGCGCGGATGTCGCAAAGGAGCCGCATAACGTGGCGACTGCTCTCGGCATCGAGATTGGCAGTGGGCTCGTCGGCAATCAAGAGCTTAGGCTCGTTGAGCAAGGCGCGGGCTATGCACACACACTGCTGCTCACCGCCCGAAAGCTCGTGTGGCATGCTGGTGGCGTGGGCCTCCATGCCCACCTGCCTCAGCACCTCCGCTATGCGACGGCGACGCTCCTCCCTCTTGTTCCAGCCAGTGGCACGCAGCACGAAACTGAGATTCTGCTCCACCGTGCGGTCACGCAGCAACTGGAAGTCCTGGAAGATAATGCCCAATCGCTTGCGCAATCCGGGAAGGCGGCGCGGGCGGACGCGGCTCATGTCGGTGTCCAGGACATGGGCTTCTCCCTCGGCTATGGGCAGCTCGCCATATATGCTTTTCAGCAGGGAACTTTTGCCGCTCCCCACTTCTCCCATGATATATATGAGTTCGCCCTCACTGACGTGCAGTTCCACGTCGGAAAGCACAGGGCGGTCGTCCTGGCGCAGTTCCACGCCTGAATAGTCAACTATCATGTTTGTCAGTGTTTCTTCCATCCCGGATTATGCCTTTCAGCCAGTTCGGCAGCCATGTCCTCTATGCGCAAGCCCTTGCTCGTGAGCAGCACTATCAGGTGATAAAGCATGTCGCTGCCCTCGTAGATAAGCCGTTCGGGAGTGCCGCCCACAGCCTCTATCACCAGTTCCAAGGCTTCCTCGCCCACCTTCTGCGCCATGCGGCTGAGACCGTCGCGGAAGAGGCTGGTGGTGTAAGAGCCTTCCGGCATTTCTCTATGCCGCTGCTCTATGAAATCGCTCAGCTCAGAAAGGAAAAGCAAAGGGTTGCCCACGTTACGCTCTCCCCAGCAGGTATCTGTGCCAAGGTGACAAACAGGGCCAGCAGGGCGAGCAGTGACGAGCAGCGCGTCCTGGTCACAATCTGCCTTCACGTCCACAAGACGGAGGAAGTTGCCGCTTGTCTCGCCTTTGGTCCAGAGCGCCCTGCGCGAACGGCTCCAGAAAGTGACCTTCCCTGTCTCAAGCGTCTTGCGATAAGCCTCCTCGTTCATGTAGCCCAGCATCAGCACCTTAAGCGTGGTGGCGTCTTGCACGACGGCTGGCACCAAACCGCCCATTTTCTGAAAATCTATGTTCATATTCTCACGTTTATGTTTTCTTTCCTAAGATATTCCTTCAGCGCCGGTATGGCTATCTCGCCAAAATGGAACACGCTGGCAGCCAGAGCGGCATCGGCACGACCCACGGAGAAAGCGTCGCGGAAGTGGCTCATTGCCCCAGCTCCGCCAGAAGCTATGACCGGTATGCTGAGGCTGGCAGAAAGGGCAGCGAGGGCATCGTTGGCAAAACCAGTTTTCACTCCGTCGTGATTCATGGACGTGAACAGTATCTCCCCTGCCCCACGCTCCTGCGCCTCATGCGCCCAGTCGAAGAGGTCACGCCCCACCGGCACTCGACCGCCGTTGATGTAGCATTGCCAATGGCCATCAGCCTCCTGCCTGGCATCTATGGCAAGCACGCACACCTGCGCCCCGAAACGGGTAGATATCTCGTCGATGAGCCGAGGCTCACGCAGCGCCGCGCTGTTGAGACTAACCTTGTCTGCCCCTGCCGCCAGGAGGCGCTCCACATCGCCCAGCTCGTTCACCCCACCGCCCACGGTAAAGGGAATATTCACCGCAGCGGCAACACGCCTGACCACAGAGGTAAACGTCTTGCGCCCCTCGTGGCTGGCGGTAATGTCGAGAAAGACGAGCTCGTCGGCTCCCTGCTCGCTATAGAGCCTGCCAAGCTCCACAGGGTCGCCAGCGCTCCTGAGATTCACAAAGCATGTGCCCTTGACGGTTTCGCCACCCTGCACGTCGAGGCATGGTATTATTCTCTTTGCAAGCATCTCTTGGTCAGTTCCTTCAAATTTATTCTCCCTTCGTAGATAGCTTTGCCGAACACCACGGCAGGCACTCCTGCCCTCTCCAGTTCTACTATATCGGCTATGCCGCTAACTCCCCCACTCGCTATCAAGTGGCAATGTGGATAGGCTTTCATCACAGAGGTATATAACTGGGTGGCTGGTCCTTGCAGCATGCCGTCACGGCTAATGTCGGTGCAGAGCACGTTGCGAGTGCCAGCGGCAAGATATTTTGCCAGGAAATCGGAGAGAGCCTCTGCACTGTCCTCCTTCCACCCGTTTATGCTCACCATTCCATTCCTCACGTCAGCGCCGAGAATCAGCCTCTCCGCCCCGTAGGTTCTTAGCCATCTGAGATAGGTGTCAGGCTCAGTGACTGCCACACTGCCCACCGTCACCATCGCCGCTCCAGCATCAAAGACTTCTCTTACATCCTCGTCGGTCTTCACCCCTCCGCCGAAATCTACGGTAAGCCGTGTGGCTGAACAGATTGTCCTCAAAGTTTCCAGATTCACGACGTGGCGGCTCCGTGCCCCGTCGAGGTCCACAACGTGCAAGCGGCGGAAGCCCAATTGCTCAAACTCCTGCGCCAGAGCTACGGGGTCGCCATACTCCTTGCGTGTGTCGTAGTCACCACGGGTAAGGCGCACGCACTTGCCCTCGATTATGTCTATAGCAGGTATCAGTTCCATCACATTTGCAGAAAATTACGTAGTATGCGCTCGCCCACGCCTCCGCTCTTTTCAGGGTGGAATTGTGTGGCGTAGAAGTTTTCCCTTCGCAGGGCGGCGCTGAAAGGCTGGATGTAATCGGTTACAGCCACTGTCCACTGGCACAGCGGAACGTAGTAGCTATGCACATAATAGACATATTCTCCATCGGAAATGCCCGCAAAGAGGGGGGAGGTCACGCTTGTAAGGCTGTTCCAACCCATGTGCGGCACTTTCTGCTGCCGCTCCTGGGGGATGAGCCTCTCCACTGGCACATCGAAGATGCCCAGACAATCCACATCGCCCTCGGCTGAACGAGCGCAAAGCAATTGCTGTCCTATGCAGATGCCCAAGACGGGCTGCCTGAGCGAGAGTATCACCTCGTCGAGCTTATGCTCACGCAGGTAAGCCATGACGTGGCTCGCCTCTCCCTGCCCGGGGAAAAGCACTTTGTCTGCCGCCGCAAGCTGCCGAGGGTCGTCGGTAAGCAGTGGCTCCACGCCCAAACGCCTGAGAGCAAGCACCACGGAGCGGATGTTACCAGCATTATATTTGACTATCGCTACGCTCATTCCTTCTTTTTTCCTCTCTCTCAGTTATGTTTCTTAAGTCTCAGATGGTGGTCAATGCACGGCGGCAACTCCTCCTCGTAGTGAGTGACCATCACCAGTGTCTTGTTCTTGCGCCGGCAGAATGTCTCTATCACTTCCCTCACCCTCTGGCGGTTGGTGGTATCCAATCCGTGCAAGGGCTCGTCCAATATCAGCAATTCGGGGTCTTTCACAAAGGCTCTCGCCAAGAGACACAGGCGCTGCTCGCCGCTGGAGAGTTGCAGGAAAGTGTGGTCGGAGAGATGCCCGATGCCAAACACGTCAAGCCAGAGGCGGCATATTTCTCTCTGACCAGGCTTGGGACGGCAATAGAGCCCCACGGAATCGTTTAGTCCGCTTGCCACTATGTCTATGGCTGGTATATCCTTCAGGTAAGCCCTATGCATCTCCGGGCTCACGTAACCTATATGGCTCTTTATCTCCCAGATGCTCTCTCCACTGCCCCGCTTGTGCCCGAAAAGGCGTATATCGCAGGCGTAGGCTTGCGGATTGTCGGCACAGACGAGGCTAAGCAGCGTGCTTTTCCCAGCCCCGTTATCTCCGCTGAGCGCCCAGCGCTCGCCCTCGTTGACGGTCCAGTCGAGTTCCTTCAATATTGTGCGGCTCCCGTAGCGTATGGTTACCTTGTTGAATTTCAGTATCTCGCCTCCGCTCTGGGGGTAAAATGGCAAGGTGGAGATGTCTTTCTGCTCCAGATTCCTTATCCATTCGTTCCACTCGAGCGGAAGGGCAGGCTCCACAACAGGCTCGGGAACATACTCCTCACGCCTTATCTTGGGCAGGAGGTGCAACTGCCTCACTGGCTTCACATGAGTGACAAAGGCTGGAATATCCACGTCTCTCGATACCACGAGTATCACTGTCAGGTGGGTTTGCGTGACGAGAGCGGTAAGCAGCTCTGCCAATTGCGCGCGGGTGGGAGCGTCAAGCCCTATGAACGGGTTGTCGAGTATAAGCACACGGGGCGCACCGAGCAAGGCTTTTGTGAGTTGGAACTTGCGCAACTCTCCGCTCGAGAGCGTAATTATGTATTTGTCGAGCAGGGAATCAAGATGGAACATCTCATAGAGCTGCCTTCTCAGTGCTTCGTTTGGCTTTGCCAACAAGCTGTAAGCCTGTTCGAGGAGGTCTCCCACAGTGGGTGTCCCTTCGTCTATATCGTGATGGTTCCAGCGCAGTTGATGATAATATGTTCCGTCTCCCTCGCCATAGCTGTCGCGGAAGGTAAGATATTTCAGATTGTCACTTACCAAAGGCGACTCTGAGGGAGAGAAATCATAACGCACCTCGTTGAGCAACAGCGGAAAGCGACCCGTGATAATGTCTACCAGGCGCGACTTACCCGCGGCATTACCGCCAGCTATGGCTATCTGCTCTCCCTCGCCTATTGCCAGGGTAACTGGCTCTGCCATGCGGCGGTCGGGGTGACGCGTAACGCCTTTCTCTATTCTTATGATATCTTTCATACCTTTTCCAATTGGCTCACTTTCTTAGGGTTGCGTAGGGCGAAGTCCTTCCACGAGCTATAATGCCGTCCGTCGTCACCATGGGGCAAACTCATCTGCAAGAAATGGCAGTAAGCCGCAGCCAGCGCGTCGGTGGCGTCTTTTGTCTGATGCATCTCCCTCTCGTCAATGTGCAGTATGCGCCGCAGCATGTCTGCCACTTGCTCCTTGCTTGCCGCTCCCTGACCCGTTATCGCCATTTTTATTTTTCTTGGGGCATACTCAGTGATAGGCACCTCACGCTGTATGGCGGCAGCAATTGCCACGCCCTGCGCCCTGCCAAGCTTCAGCATGCTCTGCACGTTCACTCCACAGTATGGAGCTTCTATTGCCATCTCGTCGGGCAAATACTCTTGGATGATGCCTGATACGCGCGCGAAAATATGCCCCAACTTCATGTATCCGTCGCCAGCCTTGCGCAGGTCGACAACGCCCAAAGCCAAAGCCTCCGCCTTGCCAGCCACCACACGAAGCACTCCATAGCCCATCAGGTTGGTTCCCGGGTCGATTCCGAGTATTATCTTTTCGCTCTCCTTCACCACAGAGTCCTGCCCCTCGCTTTTTCCAGTGTGCAAAGTTACGAAGAATTGCGCACTTATCGATAGCCTACATGCTCTTTTTCGTTACAAGAGTTGGCAGTAAAGGGAGAAATGTAGTAAATTTGCACTCTGGAAACATAAATTACAATAACAATGAAAAGGATATTTCTCTCATCAGCCCTCATGCTCGTGCTGGCTCTCACGACGGTAACAGGCACTCGCGCCGCAGCCCCTGACGACGACGATTACTATGCAGAAATTAAGTTCGACACGTTAGTAATTAACATGGGCACCTTCACATCGAAAGAGCCCAAGCGCAGCTGTACCTTTAACTTCACCAACAATGGCACGGCTCCGCTGATAGTCAACCAGGTCCACCCCTCGTGCGGCTGCACAGTGGCTACCTACACCGAGACACCCGTGCAACCGGGAGAGAGCGGTGTGGTGGAGGTGACATACAACTCCAAAGGGCAGTATCCCGGACGCTTCAAAAAATCTATCAGCGTGCGGACCAATTCACGCAAGGAGATGACACGCCTAATAATCGAGGGCGAGGTGGCTGCGTCAAGCTCAAAGTAAATCAAAGAGTTAACCCGACAGCTTACCATGAAACGCTTTCTTCTGATGGCAACCCTCGTGGCTTTGCCTTGTCTTGCTTTCCCCAAAGAGCACAAAACTAATGAGAATCCCCTTGGCGACGGCGCGAGCGACCGTGCCTATTGGGCGCAACTCGCATACACGATGGCAGCTCCAGTGCTGGAGAACATGGCCAACGGCACTCTGCAGCAGAATATGCAACTGGAGCTTTCGCCCACATGGGATAACCGTGACCAAAAAGTTGCCTACATGGAGTGCTTTGGCAGGCTGATGGCAGGCATTGCCCCATGGCTCTCCCTGCCCGACGACGACACGCCAGAGGGGCAGCAACGCCGCCAACTGCGAGAGTGGGCATTGAAGGCATATGCAAACGCAGTGGACCCCGACAGCCCCGACTATCTCGGCTGGCGGAGCGGAGGGCAGACACTCGTGGACGCCGCTTATGTGGTTGAATCTCTGCACCGCGCCTACGATGCCTTATGGATGCCACTTGACGAGGTGACAAAACAGCGCTATATCAACGAATTGCAAGGACTGCGACGCTATGACCCCTGCTACACCAACTGGTTGCTTTTCAGCTCGATGGAGGAGTGCTTCATAATGAAAGCTGGAGGCGAGGCAGACATGTATCGCATACACAACGCTATGAACAAGGTGGAGGAATGGTATGTCGGCGACGGCTGGTATAGCGACGGCCCGTCTTTTGCTTTCGACTATTACAACTCTTACGTGATACAGCCCATGTATCTCGAATGCTTGGAAATGATTCGCGAGAAAAAGGGCGATGACAATTGGACTGTGCGCACTTACACGCCTGAGACAGACAAAAACAGGGGCGCCGACTACCGCTATGGGCAGGCTTTGCTGCGCATGCAGAAGTATAGCGTCATTCTGGAGCGCTTCATTTCGCCTGAAGGCACCTTCCCCGTTGTGGGCAGAAGCATTCCTTATCGCCTCGCTGTGCTGCAACCGCTTGCCATGCTGGCTTGGCAAAAGAAACTGCCCGACGAGCTGTCTAACGGTCAGGTAAGGGCAGGAATAACGGCAGTGATGCGCCGCATGTTCGACGGCAAGGGAGCAAGCAACTTCACCCCTGATGGGTATCTGACCATAGGTTTTGTGGGCTCTCATCCCAATGTTGCCGACTGGTACACTAATAACGGCAGCCTATACATGACATCTCTGGCTTTCATGCCCTTGGGACTGCCTGCCGATGACCCCTTCTGGACAGACGAGCCGCAGAAGTGGACCAGCAAGAAAGCCTGGGAGGGCGATGACTTCCCCAAGGACCATAAGTGGAAGATTAACAAGCAAATACTCTATTGGGAGTAAGACTGCTTTAGAGTTACATACAGGACCAGGAGAGGAGGGGGTGTGTCAAAATGTTAATCGCAAAGAAACCATGTAGTGCAAAAGAAAAAGAGCGCCGAAGGGAATATTGCTTATCGCTTCGCGGCATTGGCAGCGTCTAACTCCTCTTGCACAGCCTGCTTGTCGCGGATTTTGGTGAGATGTTGCGACTTGCGGGTGGTTACACGGTGGAATTTGGCGTGGCACATCAGGTCGCAGAAGTGCTTGCCTGGCTCCCATTTCACACGCACGTCTTTTATCTTGCTCTCCGCATAGTTCTTCTCCTGGTCGGAACCCTCACTTTTCAGCACGGTGTAGAAGTCGCCCAACTCTCCCAGTTCCACACGCTTGCCGTCGAGCAGCCGCATGCGTATGCACTTGGCAAGGAGGTCTATCACCGTCAACACCGAATATTTGTCTATCATGCAGCTCATCTGAGCCACCTCACGGGCCAAAGCCTCCGTCTTCACCACTCCGCTGTTTTGTGCCGTGGCATAGATCTTGCCGCTCTTCTCGTCGTCGAAGGGCATCTTCTTCCTGGAAAGACTATATAGGATTGCCATAAATATTTGTTTTTCTTATTTATTTGTTGTATATTTGCACTGTCTTGCAAAGGTATACATTTTCTTCCTCTTTTGCAAGGCGCGGGGATGTTTTCCATCCCCAAGTGATGCCTCAATGAGGCACCTGTCAACGCCTCACTGAGGCGTTAGTTAATGCCTCACTGAGGCATCAGCATATTCCTCACTGAGGTATAGAGTGGAACGCAGTAGCGTGAAAGGTGGAACGCATGGGCGTGAAAGGTGGAACGCATGGGCGTGTACAGTGGCTTTCCTCGGCGTGTTTCCCGAAAGTCTACGTGCCACGCGCACATTCTGCGCTCGTAATGCTCGCAAACCAACGTGGATTTTCGGATATAGCAGAGTAGCGACAAAAGGAGATTCGCAAGCGGTACTGAATCCCTTCCTACACCCCTCGGGTTCGCTTATTGCCGCGGGAATGTCTTTTTTCTTACGAGACATTGCGGTGCTAAACATATATTTTCCTATCTTTGCGGCAAAGAAACCGTAAAACCGTACCGATATGTAGAGACAGAGAGAAGGACATTAGATAAAAAGCGTTAGCTTAAGTTCTTGCCTATTGAAATTCGCCAATTATTAGGTATCCAAGAGTGAAAGTTAATGCTCACGCGTGTAGCGTGGGCTTTTACTCGTATATGGATACACGGTGTTTGGCGATACCACAATAGGCGTAGACGAAGATATCAGTCCACGCCTTTTTTTGCTGCCCGAACTCGAAGCCATAGAGACACAAGACAATGAGAAACATAAACAAAACTCATATACTAACTACTAAAAACCAAATCACTATGAAAGCAAAAGTGTTTTTCAAAGTTCTGCGCCCCGTTGCGCTGTTACTCGCCCTTCTGTTTTCCTCGGCATCGCTCTATGCCTCTACCAAGGTTGATGGCATCTACTACGAACTCTACTCCACGACAAGAACCGCAACGGTGACGTATTATAATTTTAGTGACTACACTGGCAGTGTTGACATCCCCTCGACAGTAAAATACAACAATAGTACCTATGCCGTGACAAGCATTGGAAGCCATGCATTCTATGGTTGCAGCGGACTTACGCAGGTGACCATCCCCAACTCCGTGACAAGCATAGGAGACTGGGCATTCTATGGTTGCAGAGGACTTACGCAGGTGACCATCCCCAACTC
>JAJPYT010000132.1 GCA_021204845.1 Prevotellaceae bacterium
AAGTCTTCACGACGTTGCGCGCCTTCTTGCTAAGAACTAAGGAGAAGACCATTACCACCCCGGCTATTATTAGGAAAATGGCTGGCGTGTGGGCACTCTCCATAAGGCTTTGCATCATGAACGAAGAGGGGTCGCCTGAGCCATTTGACATGAAATCCTGATAGGCCTCAAGACCTGTGAGAGGCACACCCACGAAGTTGACCAAGTCGTTACCCGCAAATGCCATGGCAAGGGCGAGGGTGCCCAGCAGGACCACAATCTTCAGTACTGGCACCTTAAGAGCGCTGAGCAGGCTCATTATGACAGAGAAAACTATGGCTCCACCAAGGAGGAAGTACCACGTGTGGGCGTTGATGAAAGACATTATTGAGGGGGTCATGAAACTGGAGCCCTTCAGCCCGTTGATGAGAAGGAACCAGATGATGACCGTAACGGAGAGCCCCGAGAGTATGCCCGATTTCAAGGAACTGGTGAAGAGGTTTCCCATGCGCCCGTCGATGTCGGTGGTAGTGCCGTTTATCCTGTAAGTGAAACTGAACACGAGGCGCGCCAGCCACTGAACTACCGCTCCCAACACAAAGGCAATGGCAACACTAAGGAAGATGCCGAGAATAACCGACATTGCCTTTTCGGTATTGAGCAGGTCGCCAAGGGAAAGTAGCCGCCCGTCGGGCGCTGTGGCGCGGTGGAATATCTTTAGCAGGGCGATTGCAAACGAGCCGCCCAAGAGCTCGAAGACCATGCTCACGGTGGTTGACGTGGGCATGCCAAGCGTGTTGAACACATCCAGAAGCACCACGTCAGTGAGCATCACAGCCAGAAACACGCATACCACATCGTAGAAGCTGAAATACATGGGAGTCATGATTCCGTGGCGCGCCACGTCCATCATGCCATTGCTCATCGAAGCGCCAAGAAACACACCCACGGCGGCTATTGCCGCTATGGTCCTGAATCTCGCCACCTTAGCCCCGATGGCAGAGTTAAGGAAATTCACCGCGTCGTTGCTCACGCCCACCACCAAGTCGAAGATGGCAAGAACGATGAGGAAAATCACAATACCAAGAAATACAATATTCATATCGAGTTATATTAGTTTTTTCAGTCACTCGTAGCGTCAGAACCTGATTGCCAACTCAGCCACCAGTTTGTCTTGCTCGCTCTCCTTGGCTCCGCCGTGGGGATACCAGTACTTCTCGTAGTTGAAACGTATGTCGGTGGGGAAGTATGGATTGCGCACGCTCAGCGTGAGACCCAGCGTCATGCGGTGGCGCTCGTAGTCGGTTATTTCAAGGCGGCTGCCGTTTGTCTCGCTGAAGCCCGACTTGCCGTCAGTATGGTCACCCATATAGTCGTAGCGTCCCATGTAACTTATGCCTTGCAGGAAGCTCTTAGGTCTGTTCTTGCCGAGCGGCATCTTGTATATTAGCATGGCATCAGCGGCTGGGCAGTCGCTAAACGACTGGGCGGAATACATCTTGTGCAGATACTCCGCCTCCACGTGCCAGCCGCGCTTCTCGTAGTAAGCCCCGAGGTCCAACGAGGTATAGTGCGCTTGGCGGTCGGCAATGGCCATGTGCTGAACGCTGGGCATTACCACAAGCCCCTTAAGGGGAAAGAGTTGCAGGCGGGCAGAATAGTTCCAGTCGCTGTGCCAGGCGGTCTTCTGGCTGTTGATGCTGGCTCCGTTGAATATGCCCGCGTCTATGATAGCCACAGTGTTCCCCTGAGATGTCTTGAAAGTATATTCACCCAAAAGCCCCACGTCGCGCATGTCGCCCACCTGCTTGGCAATGAAGCTGCGGTTGGCAAAATACTGCGCTGAGGGGTTGCGGTGCGCGTCTATGCTGAAAGGCATGCGCTGCTGCCCGATGCTCACTTGCAGCGTCTGCCATGGGTTAATGCCCACCCAAGCGTCCTTCATCTTTATCTCCGTCTCGTCACAGAAGTCAACCTCCACCTTGTAGCTGCTGCGGAATGGCAACTTGCCATCCACGCTCACACGGGCATTTCTGACCTCGAAGCGAGAGGCGTCGAGGTCGGGCTCGTACTCATATTTTCCCCTTAATATTCCATGAAGCTGTGGCAGATACTCGCTTTTAACCTTAGTCTCCTGCGTCTCCTGCGCCCGGCAAAGCACGTAAGCACCCAGTAGCAAGAGACAGAGAACAATGAGCCTCAGCCAATTATAAATCCTTCTCACTTCGTTTTCAGTCCATTCTCTTTCCATTCTTTTCATACGTTTACTTATACAATCTCTTTACCTCACTGCAAATATCGCTCCACAGTGTTACGCTGTTATTTCGGAAATATTACAATTATGTTACAGACAAAGAAAACTCCCCAAGCAACTGTCACTTCTCAGCGGAAACAGTCTCCGCCAATATCCAGCTGCCCAAGGAGCTTCGCCTATTAAAAGGCTTCCCATACGAACGTCACTTCTGGGCGGAAACAATCTCCGCCAATATCCGTCCGCACAGAAGCCTTTACCTCGCTTTTATGTCATCACTATTTTATATAGGAGTCTATCTAATTC
Source organism: Prevotellaceae bacterium (assembly GCA_021204845.1). Taxonomy (GTDB): domain Bacteria; phylum Bacteroidota; class Bacteroidia; order Bacteroidales; family Bacteroidaceae; genus Physcousia. The sequence continues at coordinate 2,537 of JAJPYT010000132.1, forward strand.
CTTTCCCATGCCGCCGCGATAGGCATTTTCGGGGACGGATGTGCTAAGTGTGAGACGAACATCCTCCAGCAAATGCTTCACATACGCCAGCAAGACCTCGGACACACTCTCCTTGTCATGCTCGCGGCTGGCGCGCTTCAGCCGCAAGATAGCCGCTATCTCCCCCTCTATCTCCATATCACGCACCTCGCTGGCGACCAGTTCATCTAAAAGCACTGGCGGTGGCGTGCCTTGCTCCCTTATCCACAAGCAAGCCAGCAAAGAGCGCAAGACGTAAAGATACCGTTTTAGCTCCCCTCGACACTTCTCCATATTGTTTTTCCGATAATGGTTCAAGGCAACATGATAGTAGTGACGGAGTGCCATGGTTTTGCTGAAGAAGCAGGGCAACAGGACACCCAGGGCATTGTGCAACTCCTTGTTGTCCCGATACACGATGGGAGAGCCAAGCCACTCCAGCATTGTCATGTTGGTTCTACTATAGAGTTGAAGAGCCTTGCGTATGTCCCAGCCCGAGCCGTCGAACCCGTCGTCTGCCATCACCTCTATGACATCTCTGCCCATTTCAACAGAAAGATACCACTCGAGAGGATGAACATAGACAAAGCGCACGTCCCAATCGGAATCGGGTGACTGCGTCCCCCACGCGCGACTGCCGCTCTCGGCAGCGAACAGGATGCGCACGCCGTTGTCTCTCTCTATCTCCTGCAAGTGCATCTCTATTATTTCTCTCGTCAGCATAATTTTAGTTACCTCCCGATTTTGTAATGGCACTTCTGCATTCCCCAATCAGCCAACAGCGAACGAATCTCGCTGACGTGGCTAATCTCTCATCCGTCAAACGAATGAGACGGGGAATGGCAGAAGACCTGACTGTTTTCATATTCTCAGAACCATCAATTCCCTTTCACAACAGCCAATGGCACGAGTTCAACCAATGACCTTACTAAATCTTTCTCGTTCTCCATAACTTCATCTATGTCCTTATATGCTCCAGGAGCTTCGTCCAGTCCCTTTTGGCGCATTTCGTATATGATGCCTTTCCCGTCGAGGAGACCACACTCATCCTGCAACGATAATTTCTTGCGCGCTTCAGTACGGCTCATCTTGCGCCCTGCCCCATGACTGCAACTCATGAAGCTCTCTGGATTGCCCAAGCCCTCCACTATGTATGACTTACTGCCCATAGAGCCAGGAATAATGCCCTTCTCCCCAGCCTTGGCACTGGTGGCTCCCTTGCGATGCACTATCACATTTTTCCCGAAATGATTCTCCCATGCCGCATAGTTGTGAGCAATGTTTATCATGCTGTCGAACTCCACGCCAGGACAGACTGCCGCGAAGCCCTTCCGTATCTCGTCCATCATCTTGGAACGGTTGGCAAAGGCGAAACGCACACAGTAGTCCATCTCACGCATGTAATTCTTTGCCAGCTCAGTTTCAATGGGAAAGAATGCCAAGTTGGGCAGTGTGTCGGCAAACCACTTCTGGCACCAGAATTCAGCCTGCTTGTTGTAATAATGCGCCACAAGAAGTCCAATATGCCTGCTGCCTGAATGAAGCATCACCCAAACGTCGTCTGTGGCAGTGTCACGCTGTATCTCAATAAAATGGTTTCCTCCGCCAAGTGTGCCCATCTCGTGAAGCAGATCGCCCTTTTTGTCTTTCAAGAAAGGAAGTTCCGCCAAATCGCCCTCTGGCAGCCAACTTTCATCTACTGCTTTCGCCTGATGGTCAAAACCAACAGGAATGGCGCTCTTTATATGTGTGACAATCGCCATCAACGTATCACGCGTCAACTCGCCAGCCTTCAGGCTTGTGCGCATGGCACACATTCCGCAACCTATGTCAACCCCAACAGCATTAGGCACCACCACTCCATTGGTGGCAATCACCCCGCCAATGGGCATACCCTTGCCAGTATGGGCGTCTGGCATGACAGCCACATGCTTGAACACGAACGGGAGAGAGGCAAGACTAACTATCTGCTCCATGCAAGACGTTTCCACATCAGAGAGCCATAACTTCGCGGGCACACGGGTACCCATAACTACTTTACACATCATATTTTTATCTCCTTTCTGTCTTATCTGAACGCAAAGTTGGGAAGTCACTGCGCCACCTATTGTCATAATAGAAATTATTTTGTAGTTTTATGGCAAATTGCTGATAAAAACATACATAATATGCCAATAAACAGGAATGTGTTGATGAGGATACGCACCATAGACGCTTGTCTGAGACGGCGCAACAGGCTATGGACAATAGAAGACCTACGCCAAGCCTGCGAGGATGCGCTGTATGATTACGAGGGCATTGACGGAGTGAGCCTGCGCACGGTGCAAAGGGATATTGAACTGATGAGAGGCGACAAACTGGGTTACTATGCCCCGATAGTGGTGAAGGAAAAGAAATATTACGAATACTCCGACCCTAACTACAGCATAACGAAACTGCCACTGTCGGAATATGACCTGGAGGAACTGAGCAGTGCTATAGATATAATAAAACACTATCAGGGCTTCAGCACCATAAAAGGACAAGAGGAAGTGCTGACACGCATGCAAGACCAAGTGCAGATGCAAAAGTCGAAGAGGCAAATAGTATTCATAGAGACTAACCAGCAACTGAAAGGTTTGCACTTCTTGGCACAGCTATACGAGCATATACACAAAAAGGAGCCCATAGAGGTACGTTACCGTTCGTTCCGCTCGGCACGGGAGAACTTATTCTGTCTCTCGCCATACTTACTCAACGAATATAATAACCGCTGGTTCTTGGTGGCATACGACATGAGGCGGAATAACGTGATGACCCTGGCGCTGGACCGCATGCTCACGGTGAGAAAAGACGGGAAAGGGCAATACGTAGAGAACACTTTCTTTGAGCCGACGCAGTATCTTGGCGAGATGATAGGCATCACACGAGGACTTGCCACGAAACCTGAACACGTGGTTCTGCGCTTCGACTCCGAGCAGGCTCCTTATGTGCTTACCAAACCTATGCACTCAAGCCAACAAACCATAGAGCAACACGAGAACGGTGGCATCACCGTTACCTTGGACGTGATACACAATCTGGAGTTGGAAGGCAAGATCCTCGCCTTCGGCAGCCATGTGGAGGTGTTGGCTCCCCGCCTGTTGCGCCATCGCGTGGCCAGGCAATTGCTAATTGCCGTAACGAACTATCAAAAACAATAACTGGCGGCAGAAACTGGGAATCACCCTAATAGAGGCACTTTGAGGCAGATATGGAATAGGGGTGACTGAACACTTATTTGCAATATTCTGTTGACTTATCTTGATATCTTCACAAAAATGTAATATCTTTGTGACACAAAACCAACCAGAGCCTTCATTCAATGAATAAGGTCTTTCAAACTTTATGAGTACTCTTTTAAACGTGCTTTCGCTGCTGGGCTCGTTAGCCTTATTCCTTTATGGAATGAAAATCATGAGCGAAGGTTTGGAGAAATTTGCGGGTGACCGCCTGCGCTACATTCTCTCCGCAATGACCCAAAATCGTTTTATGGGTGTGCTGACGGGCATAATTGTTACAGCCCTGATTCAGTCGTCGAGCGCGACAACGGTGATGGCTGTCTCGTTTGTGAACGCCGGGCTAATGACTCTGGCACAAAGTATAGGAGTCATAATGGGGGCAAATATAGGAACCACCGTGACTGCATGGATTATCTCGGCCATAGGCTTTAAAGTAAATATCGCCGCGTTCACCATTCCCCTGCTGGCGGTGGGACTGCCACTCATTTTCTCCGGCAACTCAAAGAGGAAGAGCTTAGGCGAGTTCGTGTTCGGTTTCTCGTTTCTGTTCATGGGACTGAACTTTCTGCAACAAGCCACCGCAGAGATGCACATAGACACAATGGTGGCGCAACTCATGGCAAGCATCCCCTACAATAATTTCTTTACGATACTGCTGTTTGTGGTAGTGGGCGCCCTGGTAACTATGGTCATGCAGGCGAGCGCCGCCACAATGGCCATAACGCTGATGCTCTTCGACATGCACATTCCAGGTTTCGGTTTCGAACAGGCCGCCGCTCTTGCAATGGGTCAAAATATCGGGACAACAATTACGGCTTTCATGGCATCCTTGACTGGTAACACCCAAGCCAGGCGCACGGCTCTGGCGCACATGTTCTTTAACGTGTTCGGTGTGCTTGTGGTACTTCCCTTCTTTTATCCCGCCTGCCAGGGAGTAAGTTGGTTCGTGACACACGTTTTGGGAGCTACAAGCAACGACCTCTACAAGCTCTCAGCTTTCCATACAGCCTTTAATATTCTGAACACCATACTGCTCATAGGCTTTGTGCCGCAGATAGAAAAATTCGTATGCGCCGTGCTGCCGCAAAAGGAGCAAGACGAGGAATATCGCCTTCGATTCATCTCCTCCGCCCGTCTGTCCACAGCCGAGTTATCGATATTGGAGGCTCAGAAAGAAGTTAACAACTTTGCGGAACGCTGCCAGAGAATGTGCAAACTGGTGGATGAACTGCTTGACATAGAGGGTGACAAGGATTTCAATAAAATGTTCGCGCGAATAGAGAAATACGAAAGAATAACAGACAGAATGGAGGTGGAAATAGCAAACTACCTCAATAAAGTGAGCGAGGGACGACTCTCGAACGAATCAAAAGCGCAGATACAAAAGATGATGAAACGCATATCGGAGCTGGAATCGATAGGCGACTGCTGCTACAACCTGGCAAGAGCCATCAACAGCAAACGGCAATACCTGAAAGAGGAGTTCAACGAGAGCCAGATGCAACACATGCACACAATGATGGGACTGGTGGATGACGCTATGGAGGAAATGGTGAAGAAAGTAAACATCACTGCTCCATATTCCAACATAAACCACTCCTACAACATAGAGACAGAAATAAACAACTACCGCGACCAACTGAAGAACCAAAACCTGCAGGACATCGACGCTGGTGTTTACAGCTATCAGATTGGTGTGTTTTATGTTGATTTCATAAGCATCTGCGAGAAACTTGGCGACCACATCATGAACATCGTTCAGGCTGGCATGGGAGTCATCCGCACCTCAAGCAAATAACAAGGGCTAAATAAGCTGTCAAACGGACCGCTCCAGTGTGAAACGGATGCTGAGCCCCCCGCCAGGAGTAGTCTCGGCGTATACTTTCCCGCCATGCACAGCTACAGCATTCTTCACAATGGCAAGCCCGAGACCCGTTCCTCCAGCCTTACGTGAACGTCCCTTATCCACACGATAAAAGCGCTCGAACAGATGAGGCAGGTGCTCAACATCAACTCCTGGTCCGTTGTCGCTTATTGTGAACTCATAGAAATAGCCGCTATGGGAAAACTTGGCACTCCCATCATCCTCGCATTCAGCGCATGTAATACTTATCCGTGTAGCGCCAACCGCATAGGAGATGCAATTGTCTATAATATTCCGGAATATGCTGTAAAGGATGCTTCTGTCTCCCCTTACTGTGACACGCTCTGGCAGACAGAGAACTGGCGATATGCCAAGGCGTTCAAGGTCAAGTGCCACCTCGTCCAGAACGCTGTGTATAAGCTCTATGACATCTACCGAGGCAACGACTCGCCCTCCGATATTCCCCTCAGAGCGTGCGCTCTCGTCGAGCTTAGTGAGAGTGGCCATATCAAGCAGTAACTTGCTCATCCGCTCGCTCTGCGCGTAGCAGCGCTCTAAGAAATGATGCATCTTGTCGGCTGGCATATCGGGATTTTCCAGAATACTCTCTAAATATCCGTGTATGCTGGCGGCAGGAGTTTTCAACTCGTGCGCGGCATTCTGGGTGAGCTGGCGTTTCAGACGCACCTTATCACCCTCGGCATGACGCAATTTCCAGTAAAGCACTATCACAGTGTGACTTATATCCCCGAGCTCATCATCAGGCATGTTACGCTCCAGCTCGTGGTCAAGTTCCTCACCCTTCTCTGCCTTCATCGCAAACTCCCTCAAATATTCTATGTGTTTGCCTATGCGTGATGTGTTGTAGTAAAGCACCAGGCCCAAAAGCAAAGTCAAGGTAAGGGCAAAGTAGATATAGGCATTATCGGCCTGTAACGAATGGGTGAGTTCCACAGAATAAGGCACCGCGGCCCTCACCACAATATCGCCGAACCGCGTGGCTGAATAGAAATATGTCTTATGCATGGAAGCGGACATGCGCTTGATGTCGTAGCCCTCTCCATCGCGGAATGCGGTGGCAATCTCCTTCCTTTCCCGATGATTTTCCAGTTTATCAACGTCTGGCTCACTGCTGTCGCGCAATACATGCCCATCCTCAGCCACAACAGTGACTCGCAAACCCTCTATATGGTGATTTGCCACATAGCGGCTGAACGCCTGCTCGTCAAGAACTCCCTCACGCCCCAGCGTCTGCATCATCTCGTAATTGTACATCTGCAAGCGGGAGTGCAGAATGTCAATCTTGAATTCTTTCTCCCTGTGATACTGATAAATGCTGAAACTTACCGCGAATAACAGGAATATGCCGCCAACGCTGAACAGCAAATTCTTCTGAAACGACTTACTTTTCAAATGTGTAGCCATAACCAAAACGCGCTTTTATATGCTTTCCATATTTGCCTAACTTCTTGCGCATGCGGGCAATGTTCACATCCACGGTACGATCCAGCACCACCGTGTTTGCTGGCCAGCATTTGGCAAGCAGGCTCTCACGGTCGAACAACTTACCTGGATGTTGCAAGAACAACGTCAGCAACTCAAACTCTAACTTGGTGAACTGCAACCTTTCCCCGTCGAGCGCGACTGTCTTTGCGCTTAAGTCAAGCACAAGCGACTCGTAACTGACAACATTATCGTTTTGCCTTTCTTCCTTATTCTCTCTGTTAGCCGTACGACGCAGGACAGCCCTCACCCTGGCTTTCACCTCGGAGAGGTTCAAGGGCTTGGAGATATAATCATCCGCACCAAGGTTAAGTCCTTTGATTATATCGTCAGTACTGTCCAATGCAGTGATAAATATGACAGGCACTTCCGCTGTTTCTGGCTTTGCCTTCAACTCTCGGGCTAACTGGAAACCCGACATGGCACCCATCATCACGTCCAGCAACAGCAGGTCGTATGTCTCAGGATGCATCTTCAAGACCTCCTCGGCAGAGTAAGCTATATCCACCTCATATCCCTCTGTCTCCAGATTATATTGCAGAATCTCACACAAATCCTGCTCGTCGTCCACCACAAGTATTTTCATATGCTCTTCGGTTTTACGACACAAAGATAATATTAATAATCCATTTATTTCCCAATATCCGTGTTACTAATTAGTTACATCCCCCCCTTGCTAAGATATTATGCCAATTAGTATTCGGTTCAGTCCCCTAAGCAGACAAGTCCATAGAGCACTAATGCAAATGAGTGCGGATATTTCTATCAGCAAGGATTACTGCTTTCCTGCCTCTCCGTCAGTGCACGAACAAGGGCTAATCACTGCGGTGACCAGCCTCAGTCACCGCAGTGATTTAAGTCCGCTTCAGTGCTTTACTTTTATACTTCTTCTCTTTCTGCAGATAGGCGGTCATGAAATGATATCGTATGTCTGACTGTGATTCACAATAAGATTATTATATTATATTTGTCTATATACGCACGTATAATATAAACTTTTAGCTTCGCTGAACTTGCTGGCGCTCGGGAGAGTGTGCAAGCGCCCTCCCCTCTCGCTTGGGCGCAAGGTTAGCTTCACTGAGGGTTACACCGTTCCCACAAGGTAAATAGTCAGTATCTTACTTACTTGATATGATAGTTAGTATTAATAAGTTCCTCATGATATTCATGAATGAGGAAACCTATATAAAGTTTATATTATATTAGAT
>JAJPYT010000174.1 GCA_021204845.1 Prevotellaceae bacterium
TCTATGCTTTGCGCTTGATCCCTCTTATTTGCAACAGGGTTTTAGAACTGATCCATAAAGAGCCGGTGCCTGAGTTTATCATCAGAAATATAATGCGAAATCTTGGGCTTAGTCGCAAGGAGTTTGTGGCTCTGTTGGAAAGCATTTAACAAAGGCCTGCCCGCTAACGTGTGCTCACGCAGCGGAATTCTGTCTTGTTCAGAAGATTTCCTGCTTCTATCTCCGTAGATAGAGAATGAGCGACGCCTTCAAGATGTGACATAAGTGACACGTCACCATCAAAAAAGTGGGCTGCTGATATTGTGCAATCCCACTTTTTTCGTATCTTTGCGCTCGCATTCCCGGGGTGTAGCGCAGTTGGTAGCGCACCTGGTTTGGGACCAGGGAGTCGCAAGTTCGAGTCTTGTCACCCCGACTGACAGTACACAGGCTTAGGCAGTTGCGAGATACTTTTAGCGTTATTTTTCCGCATAAATGACGAAGAAGTGTCTCGCAACTTGTTTAGCTATGCCGTCATTTCGTTAACTTTCTGGCGGTCAATGGAATGCCAGGCATATACGATGTACGCTAACACAAAGGGAATGAGAATGGAAACCACAGACATTATGCGAAGCGTGAATTCGCTGCTGCAACTGTTGGTTATGGTAAGACTGCTCTGAAGGTCGGCTGTAGAGGGATAGTAAGCAGTGTTGTTCCAGCCAGTGCATAGCAGCAGACTGAGCACCGCCAGCACAGTGCCGATACCTGAATACCAGATTCCGCCTATGAAAGACTTGGCAAGCAACGTGCGCACAACACCATAGAGGTAGAGCGCCACGCCCAAGAGCAGCAGCACACCCACGTACCACATCTCCACAAAATTAGTGAAATACTTGTGAGGCACAATGATGATCTCACCAGTGGAGGGCACATAGCCAAAGCCGTCTTTCACAAGGATATAAATCAAGAAAACCACAAACAGCACGACGAAAGGCAAGGCTGCCCAGAGAAGTTGCGTTTTGCCACGTCTGCGGATATCCTGGCTCTCCACATTGTTTATGATGTAAAGCACGCCCAGCGAGCGCGCCAGGAACATGACAGCGAGGCCCAGAACAAGATTCCACGGGTTCAGCAGCGCATCGAGTCCGTTGCTGGCATTAGCCCAGCGGCTGATTATGGAACTGATGCCCTCATAAGTGATGTTCATTTTGTCGACAAGGAAATTGGAGCCGTTGAAAAAAGTTGCCACCGCCCCGCCTATGAGCAGCGGCCCCACAAGACCGTTGATGAGAAGAAATCTGCGGAACGTTTTGTCTCCGAGAAGATTGCCCATCTTGTTCTGGAACTCGTAGCTGACGGCCTGCAACACGAACGTGAACAATATGATCATCCACAACCAATAGGCTCCGCCAAAGCTGGTGCTGTAGAACAAAGGAAACGAGGCGAAGAAAGCTCCGCCGAAGGTGACGAGCGTGGTGAACGTGAGTTCCCATTTGCGCCCTGTGGATTCAACAATCATCTTGCGCTCGCTCTCGCTCCTGCCAAGGCAGAAAATAGCGCCGCCTGCACCCTGAACAAACATCATGAACACGAGTAACGCCCCGAGCAGGGATACCAGGAACCACCAATAGTGCTGCAAAAAATCGTATGTCATAATTGTATCTCCTTTATATATCCGTCAATTTATTTAGCTACCCTCGAAAACGCGGGACCTCTCTTTATCGCCTTGCACATGATGTTTATCTCCACAATTAAAAGCAGCGTGAAGAACACAAGGAAAATGAAGAATGTGAGCATCACGGAACCCACATTTATATCAGACACAGCAACCCACGTGGGCAGCATGTCCTGTATGGTCCAGGGCTGGCGGCCGAACTCCGCCAGCAGCCAGCCAGCCTCACTTGCTATATAGCCCAAAGGCAGCATTACCATGCCCGCTATGTGCAACCAGCGCGTCTTGGTGAAATCCCGCTTATAAGCGTAGAACAGAGCCACTATGAAAAAGAGCACGAACAACATGCCGAGACCCACCATCAAGCGGAAGGTCCAGAAGCAAACAGGGATGAAGGGAACTATCTGTTCCGCCTGGTTCACGTAGCCGTAGCCGAAGTACTGGATATTGCTGTCCAGCACCTTGCGGCTCTCTTCCATCGCCGTCTCGTCACCGTCCTTTTTGGCCTGGCGGTAGGCAGCGAGAGCCTCTATCGCTTTAGTTCCCCTTGTCGTTTTCTCGAGGAGCGAAGGCGCGATAGTGCCGTCTGGCAACTTATATCCGCCCTGTATGAGGTCGTTTATGCCTGGCACATAGCCGTCTAATGAGCGTGTGGCAAGCACGGAAAGCATCTTGGGTACGGCTATTTTCATAGGCGGTTCCTTGCCTGAGATATAGTCTGGTTGCTCGAAAGGATTGATGAGCGCGACGCCTGTGAGGCTCACCCCGTTGCCGCCGTTATACAATGCCTCCATTGCGGCCAGTTTCATGGGTTGGCACTTTGCCACCCTGTAACCAGACTCGTCGCCACTTATCATCACCAGCACAGAGGAGACCAGTCCCACAATGGCCGCGATCTTGAAACTTTGCACAGCCACGTCGCGCTCGCCATCACCCGCTCCGCCGCTCTTCTGCCTACGATACAGGTAGTAACAACTAACCGCAGCCACAAAGATTGCACCGATAATCCAGGCGGAAATCACGGTATGCACAAATTTGTCTATCGCAAACGGCGAAAGCGCCACCTGCGAGAAAGAGGTCATCTCGCACCGCATGGTGTCGGGATTGAACGCCTGTCCCACGGGATACTGCATCCAAGCGTTTGCCACGAGAATCCACCATGCCGAGATGGTAGCGCCTATTCCCGTGAGCCACGTGGAGGCGAGATGGAAACGCTTAGAGACCTTGTCCCAGCCGAAGAACATTACTCCCACGAAGGTAGCTTCAAGGAAGAACGCCACTATGCCCTCTATCGCCAGTGGAGCGCCAAACACGTCGCCCACGAGCCAGGAGTAGTTGCTCCAGTTTGTGCCGAACTCGAACTCGAGAATAATGCCTGTGGCAACGCCCATGGCGAAGTTGATGCCAAACAGCTTCTGCCAAAAGCGCGCCGTGTCTTTCCAAAACGTGCTGCCAGTGCGGTAGTAGCAGGTCTCCATGATGCCCATAATAAGCGCCAGCCCTAAGGTTAGAGGAACGAAAAGCCAGTGGTATACGGCTGTCAGGGCAAACTGTGCCCTCGACCAGTTGACGGCTTCTAAGCCTGTGCTTAATAAAAAGTCTGTCATAAGTCTTATGTTATTATAGTTGTTGTATTATTTGCCCCGACACGTATTCCGCCTCGTTTCCTTTGCCGGCCTTCTCCTTCAGAGTGTCTGGAAAGAAGAATATTCTCAGTACAATAAATATGATGAAAAGCTTGACCAGAACAACCACCCAGAGAACGCGCCCGATGTCCATGCTCGAGAATCCTTCCCGATAGAAGTTGTAAACCCTGTGAATGAGGCTTCCTTGTTTCATGTACGCCACAGTTTAAGGATGAACCCTTACGCACAGGGAGTGACGCATACCAGAATGAAGCCGCCTCAATTTCCCCGATTGTGGGTGGTTCCTGCCACGAAGTTAGGCATTTCTTTCAATTACGCCAAGGAAAGAGCCTGAATACTGCAAAAAACTCTTTTTGCCCTATGAGAAGTCGTCCCCTCTGCCCCGCTTAATCGAAAAGAACGGCATGGGCAAGGTCCACTCCGCCCTCGTCTTTGGGGGAGAGGAGCATCTGCTCACGCGGTATGGGCCACTGGATGGCTAAGGTGGGGTCGTCGAAGCGAATGGAACATTCTGTCTCGGGGGCATAGGCGTTGTCAACCTTATATGTAAATACCGCTTCGGGGCTGAGTACGAGGAAACCGTGGGCAAAGCCTCTTGGAATGAAGAATTGGCGCTTGTTCTCCTCACTCAGCTCCACCAGGACGTGCCGTCCGAAGGTGGGGCTGCTACGCCTAAGGTCCACAGCCACGTCGAGCACCCTGCCGGAGATGACCCTCACCAGCTTTGCCTGACTGGCGGAACCACGCTGGTAATGCAAGCCCCGCAATACCCCGTAGGAGGACTTTGACTCGTTGTCCTGCACGAAGGTGACCTTGCGGCCGACGTGGCTGTCGAAATCGTCCTGCCTATAAGTTTCCATGAAATAGCCTCGGGCATCGCCGAAGACACGTGGCTCCAGCACGTAGACACCCTCAATTTCTGTCTTGATATACTCCATACAAAAAAGATTTCATTTACAATGCAAAGGTAGCAAAAAAACTTGCTGGGGAGAATTTCCCGATAAGTTTTTTCAGGTGGCGTATATCAACGAATGAAATATTAGTTATTTTTGCGGCATGAATGAGTTCGCGCTCTGCATAGAATACTTGCTTCTAAACCACGACCATGTGACCGTGCCGGGCTTGGGCACTTTCATCTCCCAGCCTCGCGAGGCGGCTTATGATGCCAGTGAGGAAACGTTGTTGCCGCCAAGCCGAGAGGTAAGGTTTTGCATGGAGTTGCAGCATGAGGATACATTCCTTGTTACAGCCATACGGCAAATATACGGGCTCACAGACGAAGAGGCTGAGGGCAAGTTGTGTATGTGGACAAACGATTTCTCCCAAGCCCTTGTTGAGCAAGGCTGTGTGGATTTAGGCAGCATAGGCTCTTTCTCCTCCCGCGAGGGTCAGATAGTATTCTCGCCCACTCAAGCGGGCATAACAGCCCCAGAATATTATGCGCTTGACACGTTGCACATACAGGAGATAGAGCCGAGAAAGAGAGCCTCGGCACCCATAATACGCACGGACGCGAAGCATATAACAATAAGCATAAACAAGCGAATAGCCAACTATGTAGCGGCAGCCTGTGTGGCGATAGTGCTCTTTTTCGCGTTTAGTACGCCAGTAGGCAATACCCAGCCAGTGCCTTTGCACGAGATAAGCGCCAGCGCCCTGTTTATGCCGCGGAACCTGACCCTTTGGCTTGGCGGTGCGTCAAATTCTGGCTTCGTGGAGACGGGTGTCACTGCCAGTCAGTCGTCAGAGGCTACGACAGAGCCGCGGGAGAGCACAAAGGTAGCGGTGGAGGAGCAGAAAGCGGAGGAGGCGAGGTATTGCATAGTAGTCGCAAGCGCCATACCGCAGAGGAACGCCGAGAGGCTTGTGCAGGAGTTGATGAGCCAGGGATGCGCAAAGCCAAGAATACTGGAAGGCAAGGTGCTGCGCGTGGCAGTGGGCGAGTACAATACTGAGGAAGAGGCCCGCACCGCCGTAAGAGAGATACACAAAAAAGGCGGAGACTACGAATACGCCTGGGTTTACGAGAATAAGTAACACGCACACGCCAGCAAGAATGAAACGCGTGAGATGCCCAAAGTGCGACAGCTACATAACGTTTGACGAGACACAATACACAGACGGGCAGCAACTCGTCTTCGAGTGTCCCGACTGCAAGAAGCAGTTCTCCATACGCATGGGGAAGAGCCGTCTGCAACCCATGAGAAAGGAGGATACGGCAGATGAGAGCGCGGGAGAGTGTGGCAGTCTGGTGGTGCTTGAGAATGTGTTTCACTTTAAGCAGGTGATACCGCTGCGCATGGGCGACAATGTGATAGGCCGTTATGTGAAAGGCACAAGTATAAATACCCCGATAGAGACCGTTGACCCAAGCGTGGACACGAAGCACTGTGTGATAAGGGTGCAGCGCGGGCGCAAGGGTGAGTTGCAGTACATCTTACGCGACGCTCCGAGCAATACCGGCACTTTCGTGGGTAACGACATACTGAAAACGGGGGACCGCGTGAGCCTTCAGGATGGCAGCGTGATTACCATCGGAGCCACTTCCATCATACTGCGAACGCCAGAAGATGGGGCAGATAAGGAGGGCTGACAGGTAAAATATCACCCCACACGCCAAAAATAACCGAGGAATTGCAGGTAAATCACGTAAATTTACTACCTTTGCACCACATAAGCGAATAATATTGTTAACTATAAAAGCAAAAAGCTATGCCAAGCGGAAAGAAAAAGAAAAGACATAAGATGTCTACTCACAAGCGCAAGAAGAGATTGCGTAAGAACAGGCACAAGAGCAAGTAAGTGCCCGACGTGCGTGCAAAACAACTGAGAAAAGTTCGTAGCAATTACTAAGATTGTGCTTGGGGGCAGTGCAAACGAGAGCAGGAGAGAGGGCTCGCTTCCTTTTGCTCTCGTTTGTGATACAGCCTCGGTCGGGGAAGCTGACGCATAGGTCGCACGCTGAAGCCAAACTGTAGGTGCAAAAAGACTGATTAATGAAATGACGAGTGAACTTTACATTAATGTAAATTCCAAACAAATCTCCATAGCTCTCACCGAGGACAAAAAGTTGGTGGAATATCAGGAGGAGTGCCAGACGGCATCCTTCAATGTAGGGAATGTATATCTTGCAAAGGTGCGCAAGCTCATGCCAGGGCTCAACGCCTGTTTTGTGAGCATTGGCTACGAGCGCGACGCTTTCCTGCATTATCTCGACCTCAGCCTAAATTTCAACACCTATGCCAAGTACCTTAAACAGGTGCTTAACAACAAGAAGACTCTCGAACCAATAAGCAAAGTGCGCCTGGAGCCAGACTTAGAAAAGGACGGCAGCATACAACACGTGCTGAAACAGGGGCAGGAGGTGCTGGTGCAAATAGTGAAAGAGCCCATTTCCACCAAGGGACCCCGTCTCTCTTGCGAGATTTCCTTTCCTGGGCGTTTCATAGTGCTTATACCCTTCGGCGACAAGGTGTCGGTCTCTTCGAAGATAAAGTCGACAGCCGAGCGAGCACGCCTGAAACAGATAATACAAAGCATAAAGCCCAAGAACTTCGGGGTGATAGTGCGCACGGTGGCGGAGGGCAAGCGCGTGGCGGAGCTTGACGCGGAGATGAAGACGCTGGTGAGCCGCTGGGAAGAGACCATGAGCCGCGTGATGAAAGCCAAGGAACTGCCAGCCCTCGTGTACGAGGAGACCAGCCGCACCGTGGGCATGTTGAGAGACCTGTTCAACCCCTCGTATGAGAACATTTATGTGGACAACGAGCGCATCTTCCAGGAGGTGAAGGATTACGTGACGCTGATAGCGCCTGAGCGGGCAAGCATTGTGAAACAGTACAAGGGCAAGCTCCCCATCTTCGATAACTTCGACATCACCAGGCAGATAAAGGCATCTTTTGGCAGAATTGTCACCTACAAGCGCGGGGCATACCTGATAATAGAACATACAGAGGCCCTGCATGTGGTGGACGTGAACAGCGGAAACCGCTCTAAAGGTGTGGACGGGCAGGAAGCCAACGCCTTGGATGTGAATCTTGGGGCAGCTGACGAACTGGCGCGCCAACTGCGTCTGCGCGATATGGGAGGTATCATTGTGGTGGATTTTATAGATATGCAACTGGCGGAAGACCGCCAGAAGCTCTACGAACGCATGTGCGAGAACATGAAACAAGACCGTGCCCGCCACAACATATTGCCGCTGAGTAAGTTCGGGCTAATGCAGATAACCAGGCAGAGAGTGCGTCCCGCCACGGAGGTAAATGTTGACGAGACCTGCCCAACATGCCACGGACAGGGAACCATAAAGAGCAGCTATCTGTTCACAGACGTGCTTGCCACGAAGATAGACACTCTGGTCAACAAGCTCGGAATTAAGTCTTTCACCTTGCATGTGCATCCATACGTTTATGCCTACATCTGCTATGGATTCTGGTCTATCAAGCGGCGATGGCAGTTCACCTATGGGCCGCGCATAAAAGTTATCCCAAGCCAAAAGCTTGCATTCTTGCAGTATGAGTTTTACGACTCCGACGGGCAGGAGATAGACATGAAGGAAGAGGTGGAGATAAAGTAGGGCAGCGCTTCTCGCTGCCGGTCGTCACTTTACCAGAGGAGAACAGGGATGCGTAAGAGTTTGAGCCATAGTATGGGAAAGCGAGCCGCGCTTTTGTGCCTCTTGCTATGCCCCAGTGCCTTCGTGCCAGCCGAAAAGAAAAGTAAGGTAGTGGTGAACATAAGCGAGCCGGACGCATATATAGACCCTCTGCCCTCGGGCATGCCCCACCGTTCAGCCGAGATTTCCTTCTCCTCCGTGGCAAAGAACGTGCGCAGCCGCCATCGCATAAGCGACAGACAGGGTATTGACGTTTCCCACTATCAGGGTAATATTAACTGGAAGAACGTCAGCATTGACGAGCACGCAAGTTTCGTATACATAAAAGCGACCGAGAGCTCCAGCCTGGTGGACAACATGTATAACCAGAATCTTCGAGGGGCGCGAGCCGCGGGCATACCTGTAGGTACTTATCATTTCTTCAGTCCCACCACTTCTGCCGTGGCGCAGTTGCTTAATCTGACACGCACAATGCCCGATTTGCACAATCAGGACCTCATACCAATGGTGGATGTGGAGACGAGGGGCAAGGTCTCTGTGCCTCAGTTCCGTGAGAGGTTGCGCCAGTTCCTCATCGGAATGGAGGAAAAATACGGTGTTAAGCCCATCATATACACTGGTACGAATTTCTACAACAAATATCTTTGCGGATATTTCGATGAATATCTATACATGATAGCCAAGTACGCTGACGAGCCACCTGACCTCAACGGCAATCCTAAGTTCGCTATCTGGCAGTATTCCTCGAAAGGGCAGGTGGCTGGAATCAGAGGCTATGTGGACCTGAGCCGTTTCGTTGACGACTATGACCTCAATGACATACGCATCGTAAAGAGGAAAAGATAATGAATGAGGATTGGTTAGTGTGCGAACGAGGGGTGATTAATGCACGAGCAGGGGTTGGTCACCGCACTGATTCATGTTTGTCAGTGTGATAACCATGATGCGTTGGTGCAGAGATTCAGGGGAGGCGGAACAGGTAGCCCAGTTCGTTTAGCTTCGCTGAGGGTTGCACCGTTGATTGTGTGATAGCTTTATTTGTTAATAATTAGACCGTTGAAAATCCGTGACAAGAAGTTAACTTGCTAAATTCCCTATATGCACATTAGATAGCAACTTCTTCCCACAGGTTGTAAAAGTTAGTATCATTCACACTTGATATAACAGTTAATTTTAACGGTGAAACCCTCAGCGAAGCTAATAGTTCCTCATGACATTTATGAATGAGGAAGTATATAAAAAGTTACTTTCTATCATACATATATAGGGATTTAGCAAGTTAACTTCTTGTCGTGGATTTTTAAAAGGACTGTTCCTGGGAAGAACTTCCAGCCTGTTGTCCCCTTCACAAGATTATAATTAACGAGAGAGTATGCCTGTGTTTTGACACAACACAGGAAAATGGTCTTTAATTAATTGGCGGCACCCAGAAATTCAATTTGGAAGTTGCGCCCTTTCAGCGAGGGGAACTGGCTGCGGGGGTCTATGTCGCCCCTCGTGTGCAGGTGGTCCATCACACGGTTGTAGCAGTCCTGCACGCTGTGCGCCTTCAGCTTCACCTCAAAGTCTGTGTCCGCATAAAGGAACTTTCCGATGTTCTCTTCCGAAGGAATCACCCGCTTAAAGGTCAGTTTCGCTTTGTACCAACCAGGATTATCAGAGGCAGACGAAATTGTGCCGGTAGTGCCTGGTATCGCCAAGGGCTGGTCACCTCCGTCATTAGAGGAATTCTGCTTAAACTCCTCTAACGTCTTGGCCATTGTCTTTATCACGATGAAATACAGATGTGTGTTAATCTTGAAGCGCTTGGGATAAACAATATTACTGTTGACGTAAGCCTCTAAGTCGTTTATCTGCGCCTCGTTCAGGCGTATGCCCGAATTGCTGTTCAAGAAATCCACAGCCTCTTCCAAGGTCTCCACCACGACCTCATTGGTAAAATAGCGAATGTACAGATTCATCAGTTTCTTTAGTGTTATCGTTTTTACATGTCTTACTTTCCGCGCGGGCATAAAAAACACCGCCGCGCCTGCAGACGAACGCATGGAAAAATCATCGGATGCTAAAGAGTGAAGAGGAGGAGACTCGAACTCCCACGCCTCGCGGCACTACCACCTCAAAGTAGCGCGTCTACCATTCCGCCACCTCTCCATTTCTCTAAACCGTGTGCCCAGGACAGGACTCGAACCTGCACGTCTCTCAACACTCGCACCTGAAACGAGCGCGTCTACCATTCCGCCACCTGGGCTCCGTCATTAACAAAATATAAAAACGATGAAGAGCGGAAAACGAGACTCGAACTCGCGACCCCAACCTTGGCAAGGTTGTGCTCTGCCAACTGAGCTATTTCCGCTGGCTTCTGCGTATTCCGCTGAATCGCGAGTGCAAAGATAGCGCATTTATCTGAACTTGCAAAAAAAACGTAAAAGAAAAACATTCTAATCCACAACAATGAGAGCCGGCTTACATATATAA
>JAJPYT010000205.1 GCA_021204845.1 Prevotellaceae bacterium
GGCTAAGACCGAAGACCTGAACATCGTCATCTGCATGGAGATGAAGCAGGAGGGCAGCGCATTCAAGATAGAGAAGTTCGTTCATAACTATCCCCACTGCTGGCGCACGGACAAGCCTGTGCTATATTACCCACTCGACAGTTGGTTCATCCGCAGTACCGCAGCTAAGCAGCGTATGATAGAGCTGAACAACACCATACAATGGAAGCCCGAGTCTACAGGAACGGGACGCTTCGGCAAATGGTTAGAGAACCTGAACGACTGGAATCTCTCACGCTCACGCTACTGGGGCACCCCATTGCCTATCTGGCGCAACAAGGATACCAGGGAGGAGCTGTGCATAGGCAGCGTGGAGGAGCTGTACAACGAGATAGAGAAGGCTGTAGCCGCTGGAGTGATGCGGAGCAACCCGCTTAAGGAGAGCGGCTTCGTGCCTGGCGATATGAGTCAGGCGAACTACGACAAGATAGACCTCCACCGCCCATACGTAGACCAGATTCTGCTGGTAGGAAAGAGCGGGGCAGTGCTGAGGCGGGAGGCTGACTTGGTGGATGTATGGTTCGACAGCGGCTCAATGCCATATGCGCAGATACATTACCCATTCGAGAACAAGGAACTGTTAGATAATGGGACGGTGTTCCCCGCCGACTTCATAGCCGAGGGAGTGGACCAGACACGCGGATGGTTCTTCACGCTGCACGCGATAGCCACCATGGTGTTCGATACAGTCTCCTTCAAGGCAGTGATCTCAAACGGTCTGGTGCTCGACAAGAACGGCATGAAGATGTCCAAGCGCTTAGGCAACGCCGTTGACCCTTTCGGAGCCATAGAGCAATACGGGTCCGACGCCCTGCGGTGGTACATGATAACAAACTCTGCCCCGTGGGACAACCTTAAGTTTGACGTTGAGGGTGTGAAGGAGGTCACGCGCTCGTTCTTCGGCAAGCTCTTCCAGACATACTCCTTCCTTGCCATGTATGCCAATGTAGATGGCTGGTGTCACGAGGAAGCCGAAGTGCCCATGGAGCAACGCCCCGAGATGGACCGCTGGATAATATCGGAGCTCAACACCCTCATCCGTGAGGTGACGGCTTGCTACGAGGCTTATGAGCCCACGAGGGCAGGTCGCCTGATACAAGCGTTCGTGATAAACAATGTGTCCAACTGGTTTGTGCGGTTGAGCAAGAAGCGCTTCTGGGGCAGCGCCATGAGCACAGACAAGAGTTCGGCGTACCAGACACTCTACTCATGCCTTGAGACGGTAGCCCGCCTGATGGCGCCCATCGCCCCCTTCTATTCCGACCGCCTCTACAGAGACCTCACCGCGGCAATCTCAGCGAATGGAGCGCAAAGCGTGCACTTGGCTGATTTCCCTGTGGCGGACGAGAGCCGTATAGACAAGGAGCAGGAGAGCCGTATGGACCTCGCGCAGCAGATAACATCCATGGTCCTTTCCCTGCGCAAGAAGGAGCAGATTCCCGTGAAACAACCCCTACGACGCATTGCCATACCAGCTGTTGACGCGCTGTCGCGGCAACGCATAGAGGCCATGGAACGGCTGATTCTGGACGAGGTGAACGTGAAGGAACTGGAGTTCGTGAGCGGGGATGGCATAGTGACCAAGAAAGTGAAGTGCAACTTCCGCACTATGGGCAAGAAGTTCGGCAAGCAGATGAAGAGCGTGAACGCCGCCGTCCTTGCTATGTCGCAGGAGCAGATAGCCAGGCTGGAGGCGGACAAGCACCTGCCGCTCATTCTCGCTGACGGCAATGAGGTGGTGGTGGACTTGGAGGATATAGACATCTTCAGCGAGGACTTGCCAGGCTGGAGCGTGGCGAACGACGGCACACTCACGGTGGCTCTCGACCTTAAGATAACAGAGGAGCTGCGCATAGAGGGCGTGGCGCGCGAACTCGTGCGCGGCATTCAACAACTGCGCAAGGACAGCGGCTTTGAGATAACCGACCGCATACGCGTGACACTCCCCGTTACTGCCGACAATGAGGCATGCATGCGAGCCATGGGCGACTATATAGCCACCCAGGTGCTTGCCAACAATATCACAGTGGACGGAGAAGAATTAAAAGTAGAGAAAGATGGCTGAAAAGACACGTTACAACGACGAGGAGCTGGAGGAGTTCCGCCAGATAATCTTGGAAAAGCTTGCGGTGGCCAAGAGCGACTACAACAAGTTGCTCTCTGAGTTGTCGAACAGCAGCGGCAATGGGGTGGAGGACACCTCACCCTCCCTGCATGCGCTGGAGGAGGGCAGCGAGGCGCAGACAAAGACACAGCTCTTGCAGATGGCGGAGCGCACGCACAAGTTCATAAAGGGGCTTGAGGGCGCGTTGGTCCGCATCCACAACAAGACTTACGGCATCTGCCGCGAGACAGGCAAGCTCATTCCCAAGGAGCGCCTGCGCGCCGTACCCCACGCCACGCTTTGCATAGAGGTGAAGCAGGACAAACACCGCCGCCACTGATACCACGGGATGACGAAGGCTCAGAAGCAAACTCTCACGGTCGTCTTGCTGACTGTGGCCGTGGTGGCCGCCGACCAGGGTATAAAGATAGCCGTCAAGACTGGTATGTATCTCTCCCAGCGCATCCGCGTCACGGACTGGTTCTACCTGCTTTTCACCGAAAACAACGGCATGGCGTTTGGCATGGAGGTGATGAACAAGTATTTCCTCACGGGCTTGCGCATTTGCCTTGTCCCCATCATTATAGTTTACGTCCGCAGGGCCATACTGCGGGGCTCCTCGTGGGGCTTGCTGGTCTGCATGGCGCTCGTGCTCGCTGGAGCTTTGGGCAACATCATCGATTGTGTGTTCTACGGTCTCATTTTCAACAATCCCCCGCCACCATTCGTGGCCGAGTTCGTGCCTTTCGGGCATGGTTATAACCCCGTTTTTCTGGGCCGTGTGGTCGACATGTTCTATTTTCCCCTTGTGCAGTGGAACTGGCCCTCGTGGCTGCCCGTCATCGGGGGAGGGCATTTCGTCTTCTTCAGCCCCATCTTCAACTTCGCCGACGCGTCCATATCGTGCGGCATCATAGCTTTGCTGTTGTTCTACCGCCATAAGATTCTCCGGTAAATAAGTACTAATTATGAGGCGCTCCAGTCTGCTATCCCTCTTGTTCGTGCTCTCGCTGCTCTCCTGCTCGGTGGACATACCGTCGGGCATAATCTCGCAGGGCAAGATGGAGCGCATACTCTACGACTATCACATAGCGCAGGGAATGTCGGAGACTTCCACCACCGACCTTAAGGCAGACCGCTACGTGCTTGTGCAGCAGGTGCTGCGCAAGTATGGTGTCACAGAGGAGCAGTTCGACTCATCCATGGTCTGGTACTCCGCACATTCCACACATCTGGTGGAGATGTATCAGCACATCGACGACCGCCTGCAACGGGAGTCCTCCGCCTTGGGCATCGATGCCTCCGACGACATCTATGCCCATCTCACTGACATGGGAGATACCGCTGTCGTGTGGCGCACCACCAACGTGTGCATGCGCAACACACCCTCCCTTAACATAGTAAGCTACACCGTTCATGCCGACTCCACGTTCCAGATGGGGGACACTTACGCCTTGCGCTTCAAGAACCGCTTCGTGGCGCAGGACGGCGCGCGCGAGGGTTACGCCCTCCTTATAGCCCGTTATGAGGGAGACACGCTCTCTTCCGTCTCCTCACGCATTGGCGGAGACTTCGACGCAAGCATGCAGATACCCCAGTCACAACTCACCGATACCGGCACACTGTCACGCATCCAGGTGGTCTTCTACCTGCCTTACGAGGAGAGCAACGCCGACCAGTTCCGTCTGTGGATGGTGTATGCGCCCATGCTCATCCGTTTCCATCATCAGCAGGCCGAGGTGGTGGAGCCGCAGCCTGAGGAGAACGACACTACAGTGGATGCCGAGGCAGACACCCTTGCTGGCCAGAAAGGCGAGCGCCTGACGCCTCAGCAGCTCAGGGACAGTCATGAGGGAGAGCGCACAATCAATGTTACCCGACAGCGTAAGGTGGTACTCCCGCGCTCACGACAAAACCAGAACGGCCGCAGGAGATAATGAAGAGAAGGGCGTATAACCGTCTTGTTACCCCCGACGGGCAGACTTACCATAATGTGGTGGTGGTTTTCGACGATGCCGACAGCCCCGTCTCATGGCATCCCTTGGAGGCTGAGGAACCGTATGTGGAGTGGGTGGGAGGCTGCTACACAGTACTCTCTCCTGTATGACCAGCGTGTCACAAAGAAGATTCATTCATGTGTCGCAAAAGGGTACTCATACCCCCTCACTGTCGAGTACTCATACCCCCTCACTGTCGAGTACTCATACCCCCTTGTGGTCGAGTACTCATACCCCTTTGTGGTCGAGTACCCATACCCTTTCGCGCGCTAAGTTTCGTGGGCAAAAACTAACGGCTTTTCAGCCTTAGTCGCCAGCGTTCTTGAAGTGTCTTTCGTCCCCTTTACTTCAGAACACCTAATTGCTTTCCAATCTTCACGAAGGCTGTTATGCAACGGTCGAGGTGCTCACGCTCGTGCGCGGCGGATATCTGCACACGTATACGTGCCTGCCCCTGCGGCACCACAGGGTAGTAGAAGCCCGTGACGTATATGCCCTCGTCCTGCAACAGGCTCGCGTACTTCTGCGAGAGCGGGGCATCGTAGAGCATAACGGCACAAATGGCGGACTGGGTGGGCTTTATGTCGAAGCCCGCGGCCATCATGCGGTTGCGGAAGTACTCCACGTTCTCCATCAGCTTGTCGTGCAGGGCGTTGCTTTCCTTCAGAATGCGGAAAGTCTCCAGCGCCGCGCCAACCACGCAGGGCGGTATGCTGTTCGAGAACAGGTATGGGCGGCTGCGCTGGCGCAACATCTCTATTATCTCCTTGCGGCCCGTGGTGAAGCCTCCCACAGCACCGCCAAAGGCCTTGCCAAGCGTGCCGGTATAGATGTCAACGGAGCCATACGTGCCAAAGTGCTCGCTTACCCCATGCCCGGTCTTGCCCACCACACCGGCAGAGTGGCTCTCGTCCACCATCACCAGAGCGTTGTACTTCTCGGCCAGCTGGCATATCTTGTCCATAGGGGCAACGTTGCCGTCCATGGAGAACACCCCGTCCGTCACCACGATGCGGAACCGTTGTGCCTGCGCCGCCTGCAACTGTCGTTCCAAGTCAGCCATGTCGGCATTGGCATAGCGGTAACGCTTGGCCTTCGAGAGGCGCACACCATCTATTATGGAGGCATGGTTAAGAGCGTCGGAGATGATGGCGTCCTCCTCGGTGAGGAGCGGCTCGAACACCCCTCCGTTGGCGTCGAAGCACGCCGCGTAGAGAATCGTGTCCTCCGTGCGGAAGAAGTCGCTTATGGCGGCCTCTAACTGCTTGTGGATATCCTGCGTGCCGCAGATGAAGCGCACCGACGACATGCCGTAGCCGCGCTTGTCCATCATGGCTTTGGCGGCCGCCACCAGTCGTGGGTCGT
This sequence comes from Prevotellaceae bacterium, assembly GCA_021204845.1. Taxonomy (GTDB): domain Bacteria; phylum Bacteroidota; class Bacteroidia; order Bacteroidales; family Bacteroidaceae; genus Physcousia. Next base: position 5,506 of record JAJPYT010000205.1, read on the forward strand.
CAGCCAGCCCGAGGTAGTTGTTGGCACAGAAGTTGAGCACTTCTTTCCCTGCCACTTGAATGGCCGCTTTCTGCGGACATTCTATCAGTCTCTCTTCCTTGTACAGTCCGGCCTCGCGAATGGCAGCGAGTTCGGCTTGTAAATGTTCCCTGAAGTTGGTGTACATAGCGTTAAAGAATTATTACCTGTGCAAAAATAAGATATCTTTAATGAAAAAACAACCCTTTAGTTTTGTAATTAACCAAACTCATAGTAATTTTGGCCGCAGAATGAACCCTTATTAACCCAATATGAAGAATATTCTGGTTATAGGCTCCACGGGACAGATAGGTTCGGAGCTTACAGTGAGGTTGCGCGGCCTCTATGGCGGAGCGCATGTTGTGGCAGGTTACGTGCATGGTGCCGAGCCAGTGGGAGAGTTGCTCGAGGGCGGGCCCTCGGCTGTGTGCGACGTGACGGATGGCGAGGGGCTTGCCCGGGTGGTCAGGCAATACAGCGTCGACACTGTATATAACCTTGCCGCCCTGCTTAGCGTGGTGGCGGAGCTGAAGCCCCGTCTGGCGTGGAAGATAGGCGTGGACGGGTTGTGGAACGTGCTCGAGGTGGCACGTGAGAGCGGTCTCTCCGTCTTTACCCCCTCCAGCATAGGGGCCTTTGGTCCTGGCACGCCGCCCGACCATACTCCGCAGGACACCATACAGCGTCCGCGCACCATCTATGGCATAAGCAAGGTGACTATGGAATTGATAAGTGATTATTACCACATGAGGTACGGAGTAGACACCCGCGGAGTGCGGTTCCCGGGGCTCATCAGCTATGTTACTCCACCGGGAGGCGGCACGACAGACTATGCCGTGGACATATATTACTCTGCCGTCAGGGGGGAGACGTTCAGTTGCCCCATCGCCAAAGGCACATATATGGACATGATGTACATGCCCGACGCCCTTAATGCTTGCGTGCGGCTCATGGAGGCAGACCCTGCGCGCCTGCTCCACCGCAACAGCTTCAACGTCACCGCCATGTCTTTCGACCCCGATGAGGTCTATCATGCCATAAAGGCGCTTTGCCCCGATTTCAAGATGGAATACCAAGTGGATGCGGTGAAGCAAGCCATAGCCAGCAGTTGGCCCAACAGCCTCGACGACACGTGCGCCCGTGAGGAGTGGGACTGGCAGCCCCACTTCGACCTCCCCGCAATGACGGCCGACCTCATCAGCCGCTTGAGGCAGAGGGGAGTGTGAGAAAGGGAACGAGAACAGTACAACTATAAACATATAACCATGAGAAAAGACAGACATTTACAAAGGACTATCGTCCTCTCCAGCCTTATGGCAGTCTCGGCGTTTGCCCTTAGGGCACAGACCGTGGTTGCCACCTGGGAATTCAGTGACATCGAGAACCAGGGCGCGTGCGCCATTACAGCCGACGGCGAGCCCACCACCATCCTCACCGACGGCTTCGCGCTCGGCGCGAACCTCTCGCCCCTGCAGACGCTCACTAATAGTGGAGCCGACACGGGCTACACGGCAGTGCAGTACGACCCTGCATTCACCACTCTACAGCCATCAGAAAAAGTGACTTCCGCCACAGATGGTCACGAGGTCACCTTCACCCTCACACCCGCAGAGGGCCACAAGTTCCGCCCGTCGAAGGTGTCGTTCGACGCTTGTAAGGTGGGCACCGACGGTGGCGGAATAGATGTGGTGGTGGGCGACGGCACGGGTGCCACCACGGCGCTTGGATCTGTAACGCCACTGCGCAACAAGATAATGGACGGGAACTCCACGGGCTACAGCCACCACGAGTTCTACGTGAACGACTACAATGTGGAGGGGACCAGCTTCGTCCTCACGCTCTATATCATGAACGTGGCGGACAATAAGGAGATGGGTCTTCGCAACATCACTATTGAGGGCGAGATGGACTCCGAGATACTCAGCGTGGGAGACTATATATCCTCCTTCCAGTTCACCAGCCAGATAGGCAAGGCGGAGCCCACCACAATAGACTTGCTCTCCAACGTGGCAGACCTGAAGAATGGCGAGTCCACACACTATTACACTAAGCTCTCCGCCGAGCCTACCGACTTCTCCGTAGAGCTATGCGAGGCGTACTCCTCCACTCACACTGCCGAGGTCACTTACGCTGACCGTACCGCCACAGTGAATATAGAGAAGGACGGCACCACGGTGCTAACCTTCTCCGTCTCCTTCAGCGTCTCCATCCTGCCCGACAAGGGCGAGGCCACGCCCCTCAAACGTGGGCTTATGGCGCTCCACTCCAGTTCGGGTAACCTCGTCTCATGGCGTGCCCGCGCCACCGACGACCGCAACCTTAAGTTCCTGCTCTACCGCTCTACTGCCACCTCCTCCGAGACGGTGCTAAACGGCGGGGAGTACATCACTGGAAAGACTAACTTCCTGGACAAGACTGGTACTGCCTCGCACTACTACCGCCTCGAGGTGGTGGACGCGGACGGTAACGTTATCGAGACCGACTCCAGTGCCCAGACTTGGGACAGCCAGACGCTCTATATCCCCCTCACCGCAGGGGCTCCCACCGACCCCAGTGGCAATGGGGCTACCTACACGCCCAACGATGCCTCTTACTGCGACATGGACGGTGACGGGGAGTATGAGATAATTCTTAAGTGGTACCCGTCTAATGCCAAGGACGCAGCCAGCAGTGGTACTACCTCCAACATCTTCTTCGACTGTTATAAGCTCGACGGCACACAGCTATGGCGTATAGACATGGGACAGAATTTCTTCGCCTCCGCACACACTGTGCAGTTCATAGCCTGGGACTTCGACGGTGACGGCTATGGGGAATTCATGGTAAAGACCGCCCCTGGCACTATCGACGGGCAGGGTAACTACGTGATTATGGATGGCGACGACCCAACAGCCAACTGGAAGAACAGCAATGGCAAGCAGACCGAGGGACCGGAGTATATCTCCGTGTTCGACGGCTCTACGGGAGCGGAGCTTGCCACCATCCCATACCATACCACCTACGCCGACGGGGTCGATGTCTGGGGCGACAGCAATCAGAACCGCTCCGAGAGGTATCTGGCGGCGATTGCCTGGCTCGACGGGGAGGATGCCAATCCCTCTCCTATATTCGCTCGTGGCTACTATGCCGCGGCTTTCGTGGGGGCGTACAACTGGGACGGCACCACGCTCTCCGAGCGCTGGGTAAGCCGCAACACCACTAAGAACCAAGGGCTATGGGGTGAGGGTGCCCACTGGATTTCAGTAGCCGACTGCGACGGCGACGGGAAACAGGAGATAGTCTACGGAGCGGCAGCGCTCGACGATGACGGCACTCTGCTCTACCGCACTGGGCTTGGTCATGGAGATGCCCTTCACGTGGGCGATTTCGACCCCGACAACGACGGCCTTGAGGTCTACCAAGCACACGAGGACAGCCCCTATGGAGCCGACCTTCGCGACGCTGCCACAGGCACCATCCTCTGGCACCCCACAGCCAGCAGCGACACGGGGCGCGCCATTGCCGCCCACTTCAACCCCGAGAGCGAGGGGGCTTACTTCCAGCTAAGCTCTGCCATGTCTAACCTCTACGACTGGAACGGTACGGTCATAAAGTCCGACGTTTCCCATGGTGGAGGCGGCTCGCTTAACAACCGCGTCTACTGGGACGGCCTGCTCTCCGACTGCCACTACGACAAGTCGGTGCTGGAGCGTTACAATCCGTCGTCCAACACCTTCGACCGCATACAGGTGAACGGCACAAACTATACAATAGGCACGCTTAACAACGACACGAAATATAACCCCTGCGTCCTGGGTGACATACTGGGAGACTGGCGCGAGGAGATTGTCACATGGAGCCAAGACGGAGACACCTACTACCTTATCATAAACGCCACCAATTATGAGAGCGACTACACCGTGCCACATCTTATGGACGACCCGGGCTACCGCGCACAGGTCATCAGCCAGAACGTGTGCTATAACCAGCCGCCTCACCTCGACTATAACCTGCGGGAATCCAAGAAGATAACCCGCCAGTGCCTCGAGACTAAGTCTGAGACGGGGGAGACTACCTATTGGGATTGCCTATACACTACCTATCCTGTGCAGCTTCCCGATGGGGTAACAGCATGGAAGGTCACTGGCTGTCAGACAGCCGATGGGGTTGACACACTCCTCACCACTCGCCTTACATCTGGCGCCAGAATAGCCGCCAATACGGGAATAGTCTACCGCTCCTCAACGCCCGAGGTCACCTTCGTACCATCGTCGCTTAGCGCGAACGCCATGAGCGGTTCCGTCATCGAGGGCTCATATTGCGACACCCTCTTGCCTTCTGACACTGAGACCCAGGCCAGCTATGTCTTCGGCATTGGAGACCGTGGACCTGGCTTCTACCAGGCTGGCGGCACAGAGGTGGAGCATGGCTCAGGCTACATCACCTTCACTGGCACCGATGCCGCTCCTCTGGCGGAGTCATACGTCGTGGGCGCGAGCGCCAATTCTGTGGTGGCGGTCAGCTTGCCAGAGGCAGATGCCGCTGCCGCTCCCGCAATCTATAATTTGCAGGGTATCCGATTGGGCGAGGCACCACAGAAAGGCATATACATCGTAGACGGGAAGAAGAAGGTTAAGTAAGTCGTTTCATAGGAATACAAAAAGAGAGGAACCGCTTGGGATAGCTAAGCGGTTCCTCTCTTTTTGTGTTATCTTAAGTCTTAGCGGACTGCTGTGACCACGTATGTGAAGTCGTATTCCTGACGCTGCATTTGGTACTCTGGGCGCGGCCACGCTCCCCAGCTGTTGACACAACCGAGACCATATTGGCGGGCTTGCAGCTGTACCACGGAGAAGGGGCGTGGCGTAAGGTCGCCGCTATGGTGCTGCGTGCGTCCCTTGTCCGGTCCATCGTCGAGGTCCTCTGGCAGGTAGGGCAGGGCGCTCGCCTCCATCTCCCCTGTGGCTGCAAACTGAAGGCCACGGCCCTTCTTGTCGGTCAGTTGCCAGTAGCGCACGTCGGTGTGGTTACCGCTCTCCTGCGGGCGGATGTATGGGTAGTACTCGTCCGCCACCTGCGAGGAGTATACGCCAAGGCGCTGGCTTGACTTGCGGTCGATGTAGTTCTCTATGGGACCGCGGCCGTAATACTTAATCTCAGCATACTGCTGAGGCATAACCCATTGCATTCCGAAACGGAAGAGCTGGGAATTATCGTCAGCGTTCATGTCGGGCGTGATGTGCTCATTTACTATGAGCTGCCCTGCGGCATTGAGAGTGTAGGTGACAGAGAGTTGGGCGTGAGCCCCAGGAAGGTTGTAGAGAACCGAGATGGTACGGGCAGTCTCGTCACCGCTCATTGTCACGCTCTGGAGACGACAGGCAGGGTTTTTCCACTCGCGGAACTTATTTTGCAGACCAGCGCCATAGTCATTGTCGGTGGGCGCGCGCCAGAAGTTAGGTGTTACGCTATAGCCATCCTGAAGCATGGGTTCGCCATCTACATCAAGGTAATCAAGCGAGCCAGTCCAACGACCCACGGTAACGCTCATGCCAGCTGCGCTCATGGTGTAGCAGGCGAGCATGCTGTCTGCCTCAACTCGTGGCGCGTTCTTGCCCTCCATGGGTGGTGTGGCGGCGAGGATACTCTCGGCTGTGGGGAATTGCCAAGGCTGTAGTACAAGTTGCTCACGGGCTATGACTGTACCGGCGTCGAGCAAGCCAACGGGGTCGTGGTTGAGAATGAAGTTGAAGTTCACGAGAATCTCTTTGTCGGGGTACTGCTCACGTGCCTTCTTGCAGATGTCTGCCAGGCGAGTAAGGCGTAGGGTCTGAGTCTGTTGAGGGGCGGCGGTGAGGCTACTCTCGCTGACGGAGCCCACTTTTGTGGACTCGCACATGACTACCGCCTCAAGCTGGACGTTGTCGTCGAGCGGGAGGAAGAAGTTCTCGTTGTATATCTCGATGGCTCCAGTCTCCTCGTCGAAGTTGCGCACCCAGATGTTCTGCTGCCAGTACTGCACCTCATAGGCGTGGGGGTTGAGTGTGCGGTCTGGGGCTATGATGCCGTTGCAGTTAAAGTTGTGGTCGGAGGCGGGATAGCGGCCCTCGTCGCCGCCATACATCCAGATGTGGTTGCCCGTCACCTTGCTGATGCCAGAGATGCCCTGGTCCACAAAGTCCCATATGAAGCCTCCCTGGTAATGAGGGTATTTGCGTATGAGTTCCCAATACTCCTTGAATCCTCCCATGGAGTTGCCCATGGCATGAGCATATTCACACTGTATGAGTGGGCGTGGGTTGTCGCCCTGGGAATATTTCTCGCAGTTTTCGTAGTTGTAGTACATGGGGCAGAATATGTCCGTCATGCCCGTCTGCCCCGCCTGCTCATACTGCACTGGGCGTGAGGCATCTATGGCTTTTACGGCGTTGTATGCCGCCTCGAAGTTGTCACCGTAGCCGCTCTCGTTGCCAAGCGACCATACGATGATGCTGGGATGGTTCTTCTGCACCATGACGTTGTGTACATTGCGCTCTACCACGGTTTGGCGGTATAGTGGGTCCTGCGCCAGGCGACGGTCACCGTAGCCCATGCCGTGGCTCTCGAAGTTTGCCTCGGCAACCACGTAGATGCCGTAACGGTCGCAGAGGTCATACCAGCGTGGGTCATCGGGGTAGTGGCAGGTACGCACTGCGTTGAGGTTAAGCTCCTTCATTATCTTTATGTCCTGGAGCATGCGCTCCATGCTCACGACGTAACCCCCGTCGGGGTCCAGCTCGTGGCGGTCGGCTCCCTTGATGAGCACTGGCTGCCCGTTTACCAGCAGCTGCCCGCCTTTTATCTCCACCTTGCGGAAGCCTATTTTCTGTGAGATGGTCTCCAACGGCTCACCGTTCTTGTCGCTAAGGGAGACGTAGAGAGTGTAGAGGTAAGGCTTCTCCGCTGACCACTGATGGCAGTTCTTCACCTGCACGTTTATGAACTGGTTGCCGGTGTTCATCTTGCCGTCGGTAAGGCTCTCGTATACTTTTGCCCCGTCTGCATCCTCAAGGCGGAAGTGTATGTTGTTCCCTTGGGCGTTGAGCACGTTGGCTGTTATGCTGAGCTTGCCGTCACGGTATTCGTTCTCCAAGTCGGGTGTAATGGTGATGTCCTGTATGCGGCAAGTGGGGCGCGCATAGAGATAGACCTCACGCGCCAGTCCCGTGAAGCGCCAGAAGTCCTGGTCCTCACCGTAGGAGCCGTCGCACCAGCGCATGACCTGCATGGCTATGAGGTTTTCCTTGCCTGGCGTGACGTACTTGGTGATGTCGAACTCAGCCTCCACCTTGGAATCTTCGCTGTAGCCCACCTCCTTGCCGTTCACCCAGAGGTGGAAGTTGCTGGTGGCGGAGCCCACATGCATATATATCTGCTGCCCCTGCCACTCTGAGGGAATGAGCATGGTGCGGCGGTAGCTGCCTGTATAGTTGTTCTTCTCCTCCACGAAGCCCGGCTGGTTCTCAAACTGGTTGCACCAGGCGTAGCCCGTGTTCTTGTAGATGCGGTCGCCATGACCGTTAAGCTCGAAGAGCCCAGGCACCGGGAAGTCTTCCCATGAGGAGTCGTCGAACTTCAGTGAGTAGAAGTCCTCGGGCGCGAGGTTGTGGTCTTTCACAAACAGGAACTTCCAGTTGCCCTCGAGCGAGATGTAGCGCTGGCTTTGCGTCTTGTCGCCCTTGGTGGCAAGTTCTTGTGTCTCAAAGGGGAAGAAGCTGGAGCGTAACTCCTCGGTGCCCACACGGTTTACTGACGGGTCGAGCCAAGGCTGCTTCTGCTTTTCCGCAAACGCCGTGGCGGTGGCCAAAAGGGCCAGGGAAAGAATGAATTGTCTGTTCATAGCAATTATAGAGTGTTTAATTTATGTGCATAACAATTACACAAAGATAACAAAATATGCGCAACTACCCGCCAACATGGAGCATATATGGATAGAAAGGGAGCATTTTTTTTGCATAGTTTTGCAGGTGATAAGGAAATTTTATAACTTTGAAGGTCATAGACACATAAAAAGAGAAAGACCTTAAGGCATCTATCTATGAGCAACAACAAAAACAAGAAACGGACTTCTCGGGTATCACGGGGGCTGGGGCGCCGGACTTCCCTGCTGGTGGCGGTGGGCTGCCCAGTGTTGGTGGCGCTCTCTATTGTGGTTATGTGCGCGGTGTTGTATAGCCGTCAGAGCGAGGTGCTTTACCGCCTTCAGGAACTCTCGCTGTTCCTGCCCACTAAGCTTTTCTACCAGACAAACTGCATATATCCAGGCGGCACGCTCGCATGGATGGGCGCATACATGACCCAGTTCTTCTTTCATCCGCTTTTGGGCGTGTGGCTGCTGGGTATAGCGTGGGCGGTGACGGCATGCCTGCTCTGCAATGTATTCCGACTGCGGGGGGTGTGGGCGTTGTTCACCGTACTGGTGCCCATGGCGCTACTGGCGGCGCTCACCCAGTCGGGTTACTGGATTTATCACATGAAGCTTAACGGTCACGCCTGGGTGCCAACCTTGGCGGTGTTGCTCGCCCTCGTGCTGCAGCTGCCTGCGCGGTGGACCAAGGGTTGGTGGCGTTGCCTTTACATATTCGTTATAGGTGTGGCTGGTTATCCTCTCCTGGGAGCGTGGAGCTTCCTTGCCCTCTTGCTGCTGGGGCTGAGACGCCATGCCGACGCAACTCTCAGGCAGACGGTTGCCTACGCCTGTCTGGCGGTGTTGCTGATAATAGTAGTGCCGCAGATTTGTTACCAGTGGTTCTATACCCAGGTAATGCGTAGCGAGGTTTACATGGCGGCTATGCCCAGTTTCCAGCTTGGCACAGTTGATTTCGAGGAGTTCCGCTATGCCTACTACGCCCTGGCGCTGGCTTTTGTGCCTCCCTTGCTTCATACGTGGCTTAGGGGAGGCGGCAGACCCATGGTGGTTTGCGCTGTGGCGGTGGTTCTTGTAGCGCTTGGCGTGTGGGGCGTTCACAGCCGCTGGTATCGTGACACGAACTACCTTAAAGAGATAAAGATGGCTAACTGCTTGGAGCGGATGGACTGGGAAGGGGCACTCACAGCCATGAAGGACAACAGCATAGGTAAGGCTATGCCGCCCACGAGGCTGATGGTTATGGAGAAGAATCTTGCGCTTTTCCGTCTCGGACGCGCTGGCGATGAGATGTTCCACTATCCCGAAGGCAGCGAGCAGTATTGCCTTTGCGGCTATCACTGCACAATATTGAAGGTGGGAGATAGGGACACGGTGGTGCACTTGCCGGCTGACAAGCATTTCTCCCACCGCGTGGCGCCTATACACATAACTCAGGTGGGCGGCAAGATGCTCTACTATTTCTATGGCAAGGAGCAGTTCTGCTACCGCTGGTGCATGGAGGACGGTGTAGAGTTCGGCTGGAACGTGAACGTGCTGAAATACATGGCAAAGACCAGCCTTATCTCTCACGAGTGGAACGTGGCGCGCAAATACTTGAATATGCTGAAGAAAACGCGTTACCATAAGGCGTGGGCGGAGAGGTACGAGGCTTTCCTTGAGCGCCCGGACTTGATGGAGCAGGACGAGGAACTGAAGCCCATAGTGCCTATGGCAGACTTCACCGACCGCCTTGACGGAGACAAGACGCTGGTGGAGATGTATCTGTTGAAGACTTTCTCCTCGGGGCAGGGAGCTGATATATATTATCAGGAAATGACGCTTATATGCGCTATGATAATGAAGGACATAAGTCTCTTCTGGCCGCGATTTAAACAATATGTGAACATGCACATGAACGACGAGGGCTTCCGCGTGCCTACCCACTATCAGGAGGCGGCTTACCTCTATTCCATGCTCGAGCCGCAGAGGGAAAGCGTGATGTGGCCTGGTGCGACCAACGCCGAGGCGCTGGAGCGCATGCCCTTCGACGAGAGCGTGAAGCAGAAGTACCGCGATTTCATGAACTTCAACATGCAATGCGGCAGCATGAGTGACGAACAGAAGAAGAGCGCCTTCTATCCTCAGTTCGGCGACACTTTCTACTACTTCTACTTCCTCGAACGTAACCAGAAAACCAATTAAAAAAGCAATGAGAAAACTGATATACCTGCTATTGCTGCCCATGCTGCTCTCTTGCGGCAAGGCATCGGTTCCCGCGAAATACACCGACAGTAAGGAAACTGCCCAAATCTATCCAGATTACCAGGAGGTGACTGTGCCGCAAAACATAGCTCCCCTCACATTTCACATCGACACTCCCGCTGACGGGAGTGTGTGCCGCCTCAGTGACGGCACACACGAGTTCGTCTATCAAGGTCCCGACATCTGCCCAAAAGAGAAGGAATGGAGGAGCATGAGTGGCACTATTACAGCTGAGGTTTTCCTGCAAAACGGTGGAGAATGGACGCGCATGACACCGTTTCACATCTACGTCTCAGAAGACGTGATAGACCCCTACATATCCTACCGACTAATAGCTCCCTCTTACGTCACCTACGAGGACCTGACCATCTGCCAGCGCAACCTCACCAACTACGACGAGAGCGTGATATACGGCAACATGATAAACAGCAACGAGAAGGACGGGCAGTGCATAAACTGCCACGCTTTCCAGAACTACAATCCCGCTCGCATGCAGTTCCACGTGCGACAGGCGAAGGGCGGCACCATCATCTCCTACGACGGCAAGACGGAGCGCATAGACTTGAACACGGGAAAGACGGTGAGCGCTGGCGTTTATCCCGCCTGGCATCCCACGGAGAAGCTCATAGCCTATTCCACCAACCACACTGGCCAGTCGTTCCACACTCACGATATCCAGAAGGTGGAGGTGCAGGACACTTACAGCGACCTCATGCTCTATGACATAGACCGCCACGAGGTGCTCCCCCTGGAGCGTGACACAAATAATCTTGACTGCTTTCCCTATTGGAGCCCCGACGGCAAGTGGCTCTACTATTGCTCCGCCCGTTACGAGAAGGTGGACACAGCTGAACAGACGAGCAAGGAGTTTGACATGATTGTGAACTATCAGCAGATACGCTACAGCCTCTATCGCCGCCCCTTTACCTTAAGCTCACGTTCTTTCGGTGAGCGGGAACTGGTTTACGACGCTGCCGCCGATTCCATGAGCGCCACGCTGCCTCGCGTGAGTCCAGACGGCAAGTGGCTCATGTTTACAATGGGCAGGTTTGGGGTGTTCCACATTTGGCACACCGATGCAGACCTCTATCTGATGAATCTCGAGACTGGCGACATACGCCCCATGACGGAGGTCAACTCCGACAATGTGGAGAGCTACCACAGCTGGAGCTCCAACTGCCGCTGGATTATCTTCAGCAGCCGCCGCGACGACGGCAACTACACGCGCCCATTCATTGCCCACATCGACGCGCAGGGTCACGCCACCAAGCCTTTTGAGCTGCCCAGCCGCTATCCCGAGTACCATAGGGAGTTGATGCGCTCTTATAACATACCTGAGTTTATGTCTGGTCCAGTGACCATTCGCCCGCAAGAGCTGGCGGCTGTGGTGCGGAACGATTCGATAAAGGCTAAATAAAAACGAAAATAACAACAACCCCATGAAAGCAATACACATCATCGCTCTCGCGGCTGCGCTTTGTTCAGCCCCCGGTTTTGCTCAGCAATACCAGCGGCAGGAGGAGCAGGCAGTCAGCGGCAACGTGGATTTCTCCACTTTTGGCAAGGAACAGAAGACACTCTTCAACTTCGACTGGCGCTTCCAGCTTGGCAACCCCGACGGGGCTGCCGGCAAGACGTTTGACGACTCCTCGTGGCGCACGCTCGACCTGCCTCACGATTTCCAGTTTGAGCAGCCCTGGGACGAGGAGTGTGGCGGAGCGCGCGGCTTCAAGCCCATGTGCGACGGCTGGTACCGCAAGACCTTCACAGCTCCCGAATCATGGCGCGGCAAAGAGGTAGTTATCGACTTCGGAGGCGTGATGTACTACAGCGATGTCTACGTTAACGGCGAGAAAGTTGCTTCCAATGAGTACGGCTACTGCGGTTTCGAGGCTGAGATAAGCAAATATCTCGCTTACGGAGAGGACAATGTGGTGGCAGTCTATGCCAACACGGGCAAGAAAAACGGCAGCCGCTGGTACACGGGAGGCGGCATATTCCGCGATGTATATCTGAAGTTGCAGAATCCCACCCACATAGGTCGCCACGGCATTTACGTCTCCACACCTGAGGTTGCTGACGAGCAAGCCACCGTTCAGGTGCAGGTGGATGTGTGTGGTTTCAAGAAGCATAATACCATGGTGCGAGCCACTCTATGGAATGCCGAGGGCTATGCCGTTGCTGAGGCGCAAGATACTATGAACCAGCTGACTAAGCACAGCCACGACGAGTTGCGCCTACCACTCATGACCATATCCAAACCCCAGCGCTGGGATATAGACAGCCCTTATCTTTATACCGTGGAGGTGGAGGTGTATGCCGATTCCGTGCTGGTGGACCGCCAGCACGAGACTTTTGGCGTGCGCACTCTGGAGTTCTCGCCAGAGTTCGGCTTCAAGCTCAACGGGCGTAAGGTCTTCCTCAAAGGGCTGGCAAACCACCACGACCTCGGAGCGCTTGGCGTGGCGGCTTTCGACCGCGCCCTCGAGCGCCAGCTGCGCCAGATGAAGGCGTTCGGCTACAACAGCATCCGTTGCAGCCACAACCCCTACAGCGAGAGCCTCACACGCCTCTGCGACCGCTTGGGCATACTCGTGGTTGATGAGTTGATAGACAAGTGGAGCGACGACGAATACTGGGGAGGACGCGAGCCCTTCATGCAGATATGGCCTGGTCTCATCCAAGAGTGGATAACACGTGACCGCAACTGCCCCAGCGTGGTATTGTGGAGTCTTGGCAACGAGTTGCAGACGCGTGACACGTGGAGCGGATATAAGACAAATGACTGGGGCATAACCACTTACCGCATATTTGACCAAATGGTGAAGCGTTACGACCCCACTCGCAAGACCACAGTGGCGCAGTTCCCCGCACGTGCTGGCGGCATACGCGAGGAGAAGGAGTTCAAGACTTATTTCGCTCCCCCAGAGTTGGGTTGCGCCACCGAGGTGAACAGTTTTAACTATCAGTGGGATTGTTATCCTAAATATTTCGAGTATGAGCCTAATCTCATTCTTTACCAGAGCGAGGCTGTCACCAATCAGATGCAAGCGCCTTTCTATGGCATGGACCGTGAGCGCACAGTCGGGCTGGCATATTGGGGCGCCATAGAATACTGGGGCGAGGCAGACAAGTGGCCAAAAAAAGGATGGAACTACAGTTTCTTCTCTCACACCCTGCAGCCTTATCCGCAGGCTTACCTTATAAAAGGGGCTTTTCAGCCCGATGAGCCAGTTGTGCGCATTGCCATAAAGACTGGTGAGGAGAGCCAGGACTGGAACGACGTGAACGTAGGGCAGAAAACCTACAACTCGTTCTGGAACTGCAGGGAGGGCAGCCTTGTGCCAGTTACCACATTCACTAACGCCGAGGAGGTGGAGCTTATAGCTAACGGCAAGAGCCTTGGTCGCCAGCCGAATGACACCACCGACGTGTTTAAGCGGGGTATCATCACATGGCCCGACGTGCCTTACGAGAAGGGCGGAACGCTCACAGCCGTAGCCTATAACGGAGGAGAGGAAGTGGCTCGACACCAGATAGAGACAGCCGGCAAGGCTGTGGCGTTGCGCATAGAGGCTGAGACTCCCGACGAGTGGCGGGCAGATGGCATGGATTTGCAGTATCTCAACATCTATGCTGTTGATAGCAAGGGTCGCCAAGTGCCTTCGTTCAGCGAGAAAATGAGCGTTAGCGTTTCGGGAGCCGCCACTTTCTACGCCATGGACAATGCCGACCACTACACAGATGAGCTCTTCTCAGGCGTAACGTCCAAGGACATGCGCCAGGGCTACATGCAGGTAATCCTCCGCAGCAAGCGCGGCGAGGCTGGCAAGGTCACGGTGGACGTTGCCACGCCCTCCCTTAAGAAGTCCATTAAGTTGGAGACCCGCTGATTTTCAAGCTCCAAGAGTGGGGCAAAACATGAAGCCACAGCGGTACGGTGGCGTGTCAAAAGGAAAAACAAAGAGGCGGCTCCTGCCCAATGATGAAGCACAGACGAAGAAATAATTAAGTTACCGAAAATGCCGAAATCCCCCTATGCACATATAAGTTTCGGTATTTTCGGCAATATTTTTTCAATCTGACAAACAACTAATCTCTGTGGCAGCTCGTTGAAGTTACCACACTGACGGGTCGTAGTTCGTACGGTGACGTGCCTTAGTTCGTGTGGCGACGAAGCCTCGTGAGTGCGGTAATGATTGGTATGTCAAAGCGTGAATCTGCAAGCGGTCCTGCCCTTGACACTTGAATCGCTTGAGCTTTCCCATTTTGACGCGCCCCGTTCTGAGAATTTTTACTGGTCGCTCTGGGAATTTTTACTGGTCGCTCTGAGAATTTCTACTGGTCGTTCTGGGAATTTCCCAGGAAATTTGGACTTGATACTACGGAAATTATTTCTCGCTTGCGTAAACAACAGGTGTGAGAATGCCAGTATTTTGAGTGATATTTTCGTTCGCCTGCCTAAAAAGTTGCGTGAATGCTTGCCAGTGTAAGCATAATTATATACCTTTGCTTTGCACTTGCCGAGCGAGGCGTAACGTGTAAAGACATAATTAAGAAAGCGCATTTTCGCTTTATTCCAGTTGAGTGAACTTGGACACTTCACTAAAGTAGTATTTGGGATGAGAGAAATTGATGCTCTTGTTGGTATGGATTCGTGTATATACGAATTACATCCAAGTGGGGCTATTCAATCTTCTTTTTCAATACTACGGGGAGTCCAAGCCCTACTCAACAGATTAGGCAGATGGTGGCTCCACTTTCTTTATTGTGCCTTTCAACAAGCAAAGAAAAAGTGAATCGTCTCTGAGAGCCAAAGGGGCAACCTTAAACTAATTAATATAAAATGAGAAAGTTTATTAGTGTTTTGACAATGGCTCTCCTCTTGCTGCCTGTTTCATTCATCTCGTGTGGAGACGACGATGACGATAATGTGCCTGACACACCAGTAACGGACGCGACTTCAACGGATTCGGGTGATGAATTGGATGAGTATAGTCAGAAGTTTGTCGGTTATTGGAAAGGATCTCCATCTTTCGTTTTTTACCCAGATAAGAGGTGCCTTTGTACTGAAAATTCGGAAACAACAGGTTTTTGGGGATATAGTGCTTCTACAAATATTCTTGCCACCACAACCAACAGTTGGCAATGGACCATAACTCTGTTCGGGGATAATTATTGGGCTGGTGTGTCTGTGAATACATCAACTGCATGTTCGTACACCAAGCAAAGTGACGCTACTTATATGGAGTGTATTTTAACGCATAAACAATTTGTTTCTACAGAAGATCCAGATAGTGCATTTAGCCTCAGTAAGACATATGAAAGTGGAACCTTTCGAAACAAATCAATTTCTACTTTATATAATATGACTGTGATTAGCAATAATTATAGATATACCAATGGTGGCTCCTACTTTTATTGGGAGATTGATAGCGAACAGAGCAATACATATACGTATTACTTGTTAAATGGTAATCGTAGTAACTTGTCTTCATTTGGCGAAGGGAAAATGGTGTTTAGTGACCCCTACAGCAAGAATTGCCGCATAACTTTCACAGGAACAATCAACAAAGTGTTCACTTGTTTCAATTGAAATTAAATAATTGTACAAAAGGGGCTGCCTGTTCTCCGCGCAGGCAGCCCCTTGATTCTTGGGGGCAAAAACTCTATATATCTCATTTTGACACGTCCTCTTACAACTCCACCTCCACCTCCACGGGGCAATGGTCGCTGCCGTAGATTTCCGTGTGGATGGCGGCTTTGCGCAGTTGAGGGTCAAGGCGGCGGCTGGTGAGGAAATAGTCTATGCGCCAGCCCGCGTTCTTCTCGCGGGCGCGGAAGCGGTAGCTCCACCACGAGTAGACACCCGTGAGAGTGGGGTAGAAGTGGCGGAAAGTGTCGGTGAAGCCGCTTTGCAGCAGTTCCGTCATCTTGCCCCGCTCCTCGTCGGTGAAGCCAGCGTTGCGGCGGTTCGTCTTGGGATTTTTCAGGTCTATCTCCTGGTGCGCCACGTTCAGGTCTCCGCAGATGATGACAGGCTTGCGCGCGTCGAGCGAGAGCAGGTAAGAGCGGAAAGCGTCTTCCCATCTCATGCGGTAGGGCAGGCGCGGCAGGCCGTCCTGACTGTTGGGCGTGTAGCAGGTGACAAGAAAAAATGTGGGATATTCTAAGGTTATGAGCCTGCCCTCGTGGTCATGCTCCTCCACGCCCATGCCAAGAGTGACGCTGAGAGGCTCGTGGCGAGTGAAGACGGCAGTGCCAGAGTAGCCCTTTTTCTCTGCGTAGTTCCAGTAGCTGCGGTAACCGGGGAACTCCATGTCGAGCTGCCCGGCTTGCAGCTTCGTCTCCTGAAGGCAGAAGAAGTCGGCGTCGAGAGCCCCGAAAGCCTCCGCGAAGTTCTTTCCGGCCACAGCCCTAAGGCCGTTCACGTTCCAGCTAACGAACCTCATGGCAGCAGATATTGCGCCAGAGGCGAGCTCATGTCACGCAACCCTTTCGCTATGCCCTGGGCGTTGAGCAGCGCGCCTTTCTTGCTTGTGTGCGTATGGTCGTGGTTGTAGTATTCGCGCGCCCCTTCCTGCCCTATGGCGTCGAGAGCGTCGGCGGTTATGTTGTGCAGGTCGAGGAAGTCAACTCCAGTCTGCTCCACCACCTCACGATACCATTTGCCGAATGAGTCGTTGCGGCGCTCTATCTTGCCGTCGGGCCACTCGTTGCGCGGTGTGAGGCTCACGAGAATGGGCGTGGCGCCCTTCTGCCGCACGTCGTCTATCATTTTGCGCAGATACCAGCCGAAAGTGTATACCACCTCGTTTCTCACCTCCTCTTCTGTGCGCACGCGATAGACGTGGCTGGAGTCAGCCGTGCCCTCTATGTCGTTGCGCGCCTTGCCGTGGTCTATCTCGTTTCCCGCGTCGTTGTGCCCGAATTGTATTAGCACGAAGTCGCCAGGCTGCAGGTCGTTGTACACCTTGTCCCAGCGGCCCTCGCGCAGGTAGCTGCGGCACGAGCGTCCCGCCTGGGCGCTGTTCTGCACCACTATCTTGTCCGTGTCGAACACCTCCGTCGCCTGCGAGCCCCAGCCCCACATGCCGTCCTCGTCCTTGTCCTCGTTTTTCACTGTCGAGTCTCCCGTCAGGAACACCACTGGCTTGCCTGCCTGGCGTTGCACTCCCGTGGTGGGTAGCGAGAGGTCGCCCATCATGCCAATCAGCGGTGCCGCCTCGGGATGAGTGCAGGCAGCCAGCCCGTCGGCGGCGGAGCGCGCGTTGAGCCTTGCTCCGAAGGCGCTGGTATGTATGTGGTCGAGATAGAAGTGGTAGTTATATTTCCACTCCGTCATCTGGTCATATTTCTCGGCGCTTATCTCGTTGAGGTCTATGAAGGGGCAGTCCAGCTCCTCGGCTATTTGCCTTGCCCAGAGGCCGAAAGTCTCGTTCACCCGCACTACTTTGTGATTGTCGTCGTAGGCATTGCGCGGTGTGAGGCTCAGCAGTATGGGGTGCGCACCCAGCTCCCTGGTCTCACGCACGAAGCGGCGCATATACTCGCCGTAGGAGTAAACGGTCTCCCGCACGCCCGTCTCCTGTATGGTCACCTCCAGCGAGTCCGTGGCGCTGATGCCCTTTATGCTCGCCCTTGCCCTGCCGCTGTCGAAGGGACCGTTGTCGTTGTGCCCCAGCTCTATCATCACGTAGTCGCCCGGGCGTATGCCCTTCTTCACGTCGTCCCAAAGCTGGCGGTAGAATGTGCGCGAGGACGTGCCTCCCAGCGCCTGGTTCTCCACAGTTATCTTGTCCTCGTCAAAATACTCG
This sequence comes from Prevotellaceae bacterium, assembly GCA_021204845.1. Lineage (GTDB taxonomy): Bacteria > Bacteroidota > Bacteroidia > Bacteroidales > Bacteroidaceae > Physcousia. The sequence goes on from JAJPYT010000205.1 coordinate 23,470, forward strand.
TGGAAGAAGTGCCCCCAGCCCCACTGCCCGTTGTCGCCGTTGCCGAGGGTGCCCGTGCGCATTGTAGAGTTTCCCACGAGGAACAGTACAGGATTGTCTCCCTTGCGGCTTGAGCCGGGCACCGGGCGTGCGGTGGCGGCTTTCTCCAAGGAGTCGAGGGTGAGGTCCACGACGTGGTTCACGTCTTCCATGGACTGGAATTTGTCTTGTGCCATGATGTTCTCTGTTGTTAACATCGCGAGAGCCAGGGCCATCGCGTAATGGAGTGTCGTTTTCATGATTATGGTATAGTTTTGCTTGACTGCAAAGATAGGCATTTCCGTCCGCCTTGGCAAGCGTTCAGCGTTTTTTGCCGGCAAAAACTGCATACTTTACTTAAAAATGTGTAACTTTGCACCTGCTTAAGTAATTTATAACAGATATAATGAGTTTGAATATTGTAGTGCTTGCCAAGCAAGTACCCGACACGCGCAACGTGGGGCCCGACGCTATGACGCCCGAGGGCACCGTAAACCGCTCTGCGCTGCCTGCCATCTTCAATCCCGAGGATTTGAACGCTTTGGAGCAGGCGCTTCGTCTGAAAGACCAGAATCCCGGCTCTAAGGTCACCGTCCTGACGATGGGTCCCGGCCGTGCCGCCGAGATTATCCGTGAGGCCATGTACCGTGGCGCCGACGGTGGCTACCTGCTCACCGACCGCGCCTTTGCGGGGGCTGACACTCTCGCCACCAGCTACGCTCTTGCCACTGCCATAAAGCACGTGGCTCCCTGTTTCGACCTTATCGTGGGTGGCCGCCAGGCTATCGACGGTGACACCGCGCAGGTGGGTCCCCAGGTGGCTGAGAAGTTAGGCGTGAACCAGATTACCTACACCGAGGAGATTCTCTCTTGCCAGGACGGCAGGATAACAGCCACCCGCCACATCGACGGAGGCGTTGAGACGGTGGAAAGCCCCCTGCCCTGTGTGCTCACAGTGAACGGCAGCGCCGCTCCCTGCCGCCCGCGCAACGCCAAGCTGGTGATGAGATTCAAGCGTTGCAAGGCTCCCATGGAGCTGGAGAAGGACACCACTTTCGCCGACCTGCCATACGCTGACCAGTACGAGAAGAAGGCTTATCTGAGGCTGGGGCAGCTCAGCTGTGCCGACGTGAACGCCGACCTCCAGCAGTGCGGTCTGGCCGGCAGCCCGACAAAGGTGAAGGCTGTGGAGAACATCGTGTTCAAGGCAAAGGAGAGCAAGGTAATGACAGGCTCCGACGAGGACATCAACGCCCTGGTGAGGGAACTGTTGGCAAGTCACACAATCGGATAGGAGAGGAGACAGACACTATGAATAACGTATTCGTATATTGTGAACTTGAAGGCACAAAGGTTGCCGAGGTAAGTCAGGAGCTGCTCACCAAGGGCCGCAAGCTCGCCAACACATTGGGCGTGAAGCTGGAGGCAGTCGCCGCGGGCAGCGGCATCACGGGCAAGGTGGAGCGGCAGATTATCCCCTACGGAGTGGACCGTCTGCACATTTTCGACGCCGAGGGGCTTTCCCCCTACACTTCCAAGCCCCACACGGCTGTGCTGGTCAACCTCTTCAAGCAGGAGAAGCCGCAGATTTGCCTCATGGGAGCCGACGTTGTGGGTCGCGACTTGGGTCCCCGCGTGTCCAGCGCCCTGCGCAGCGGCCTCACGGCTGACTGCACCGCTCTTGAGATAGGCGACCACGAGGACAAGCGCGACGGCAAGCTCTACAAGAATCTGCTCTACCAGATCCGCCCCGCCTTTGGCGGCAACATCGTGGCTACAATCGTCAATCCCGAGAACCGCCCGCAGATGGCTACCGTCCGCTCCGGCGTCATGAAAGCCGAGGTGCTCGACCCCGCCTACCCCGGCGAGGTGGCGATTCAGGATGTGGCCAAGTTCGTGCCGGAGGTGGAGTATGTGACCAAGGTGCTCGACCGCCACGTGCAGGCTGCCAGGAACAATCTTAAAGGGGCGCCCATCATCGTCTCCGGCGGCTACGGGGTGGGCTCGCGCGAGGGTTTCGCCCAGCTCTACGAGCTTGCCAAGGTCATCCATGCCGAGGTGGGAGCCAGCCGCGCGGCCGTTGACGCGGGCTTCTGCGACCACGACATGCAGATAGGGCAGACGGGTGTCACCGTGCGCCCCAAGGTCTACATAGCCTGCGGCATAAGCGGAGCCATACAGCACGTGGCGGGAATGAAAGAGAGTGGAATAATAATAAGCATAAACAGCGACGAGAACGCCCCCATCAACCAGATAGCCGACTACGTGATAAACGGCACTGTGGAGGAGGTGGTGCCGAAACTGATAAAGTACTATAAGCAAAACAGCAAGTAAAGATGGCAAACTATTATAGCGATATTCCGGAGATAAAGTTTGAGCTCCAGAACAGTGCGCTCATGCGGCGCGTCGTGGAACTGAAGGAGCGCGGTTTCCAGGACAAGGACAAGTACGACGAGGCTCCACAGGACTTCGCCGACGCCATGGACACCTACGACCGTGTGCTCGACATCGTGGGCGACATAACGGCAAACGTGGTGGCGCAGAACGCCGAGGACGTTGATGCCGAGGGCCCTCACCTCGAGGCGGGGAGAGTGAGCTACGCCTCCAAGACGCGTGAGAATCTCGACACGATGATAAAGGCGGGCATGAACGGAATGACCATGCCCCGCCGCTATGGCGGGCTCAACCTGCCCGTGGTGGCTTACACGGCGGCAAACGAGATAGTCTCGGCTGGCGACGCGAGCTTCGAGAACATCTGGTCTCTCCAGGACTGCATAGAGACGCTCTACTGCTTCGGCAGCGAGGAGCAGCGCCAGAAATACATACCGCGCGTGTGCGCCGGGGAGACCATGTCCATGGACCTCACCGAGCCCGACGCCGGCTCCGACCTCCAGAGCGTGATGCTGAAAGCCACCTACGACGAGCAGAGCCAGTGCTGGCGGCTCAACGGCAGCAAACGCTTCATCACCAACGGCGATTCCGACATCCACCTTGTGCTGGCGCGCAGCGAGGCCGGCACACGCGACGGGCGCGGGCTCTCAATGTTCATTTACGACAAGAGGGACGGTGGGGTGAACGTGCGCCGCATAGAGAACAAGTTGGGCATACACGGCAGCCCCACCTGCGAGCTGGTCTACAAGAACGCCAAGTGCGAGCTTTGCGGCGACCGCAAGCTGGGTCTCATAAAGTACGTCATGTCGCTCATGAACGGAGCCCGCCTCGGCATCGCCGCCCAGTCGGTGGGCCTCTCGCAGGCGGCCTACAACGAGGCGGTGGCTTACGCCCGTGACCGTCGCCAGTTCGGCAAGGCCATCATAGAGTTCCCCGCCGTGCAGGAGATGATAGCCAGCATCAAGGCCAAGCTCGACGCGGGGCGCGCCTTGCTCTATGAGACGGCCCGTTACGTCGACATCTACAAGGCCCTGGAGGACATAGCGCGCGAGCGCAAGCTCACGCCCGAGGAGCGTGCCGAGCTTAAGAAGTACAGCAAACTGGCTGACAGCTTCACCCCCCTGGCAAAGGGAATGAACAGCGAGTACGCCAACCAGAACGGCTACGACTGCATACAGGTGCACGGAGGCTCTGGCTTCATGCTCGAATATGCCTGCCAGCGCATCTACCGCGACGCGCGCATAACCAGCATCTACGAGGGCACCACCCAGTTGCAGACCGTGGCTGCTGTGCGCTACATCACCAACGGGCAGTACTCCTCCGTCATTGCCGACTTCGAGAGCCAGCCTGTGCCGGCAGGGCTCGAGGGCGTTATGAGCCGCGTAAAGGCGATGGCGGCGAAGCTGAACGCCTGCATAGCGGCCGTCAAGGAAGCCCAGGACAACGACCTCCACGACATTTGCGCCCGCCACCTCTACGAGATGACGGCAGACATCATAATGTGCCACCTGCTCCTGCGCGACGCCGCCCAGAGCCCCGACCTCTTCGGCGGCAGCCTGCAAGTGTACCTCAACCACGCGGAGGCGGAGGTGGAGAAACACTCCCTCTGGATCAGCCGCATGAGCGTGGCGCAGTTGGACAATTACCGCCAGGCGTGAGCCATCTTGGTTTTTTAGCTTGAAGGTGATATAATAACTAAGGAGAGGAAGAGCCGCATTTGCCGCTTCCTCTCCTTTATTTTTCAGAACTGCATTTGTTGTTATGGAATTTTATATTAACTTTGTCAGAAAGATTGCCATCTCTCATTGGAGAACATGAAATACTCGTTCATAATACCGGTGTATAACCGCCCCGACGAGGTGGACGAGCTGCTGGAGAGCCTCACGCGCCAGAGCCTCGCGGACTTTGAGGTGATAGTGGTGGAGGACGGCAGCGCCGTCACGTGCGAGGAGGTGGTGGGGCGCTACGTCCAGCGGCTGGACGTGAAGTACTTGCTGCAGCCCAACAGCGGGCCGGGGCAGGCGCGCAACACCGGCGCCGGGCACGCCAGGGGGGAGTGGCTGCTCATTCTCGACAGCGACTGCGTGGCGCCGCCCGCTTACCTTGAGACGGTGGAGCGGGAGCTGGCGGAGAACCCCTGCGAGGCGTTTGGCGGACCGGACCGCGCCCACGAGGACTTCACGCCCGTGCAGAAGGCCATAAACTACAGCATGACCTCGTTCCTCACCACGGGGGGCATACGCGGCGGAAAGAGAAAGCTCGACAGGTTCTACCCCCGCTCTTTCAACATGGGAGTGCTGCGCGCGCTTTACATGAGCCTAGGCGGCTTCAGCAACATGCGCTTCGGGGAGGACATAGACTTCAGCATACGGGTCCTGGAGAGCGGGGCGCGCGTGTCGCTGCTGCCCGGGGCGTGGGTGTGGCACAAGCGCCGCACGGACTTCATGAAGTTTTTCCGCCAGGTGCACAACAGCGGCATGGCGCGCATAAACCTGTATAAGCGGCACCCCGGCAGCTTGAAGAGGGTGCACATGCTGCCGGCCGTGTTCACGGTGGGTGTCGTTTCCCTCCTGCTCGTCGCGCTTTGCGGCGCCCCCTTCTGCCGCCGGGCTTGGTGCGCCCTGCTGCCCATAGCGCTTTACGCCCTCATGGTGCTGGCGCACTCCACGCTCCTGTGCGGTAGTCTGCGTGTGGGCTGCCTTAGTGTCTGCGCCAGTTTCGTGCAGCTCATGGGCTACGGCTTTGGCTTCATCGAGGCTTGGTGGAAGCGCTGCGTCCTGGGCAGGGAGGAGGAGCTGCAGTCGTTCCGTGGCACGTTTTATAAATAGCTGGCTTAAGGCAGGCGTTGTAATGGGAAAAAGGACAAGCATAAAGGATTGGGCTGAGGACGACCGCCCCCGCGAGAAGCTCCTTGCGAAGGGAGCCCGTGCGCTCAGCCTGGCGGAGCTGCTCGCCATACTGGTGGGCAGCGGCAACGCCGAGGAGGACGCGGTGGAGCTGATGAGGCGCGTGCTGGCCGACTGTGGCGGAAGCCTTAAAAAGCTGGGCCGCATGTCGCCCGAGGAGCTTTCGGGGAACTACCTTGGCATAGGCACGGCGAAGGCGGTGACCATACTCGCCGCTTGCGAGCTAAGCCGTCGCCGCCAGGAGGAAGAGGCCAAGGAGCTCACCACTATCAGGAACTCGCGCGACATATACGAGTATTTCCTCCCCGAATTGCAGGACAATCATCTTGAGGAGTGCCACGTCCTGCTGCTTAACCAGGCTAACCGCGTCATAGAGTCCCGCCTCATAAGCCGCGGAGGCATAGCCCGGGCCGTGGTGGACGTCAGGGAAGTGTTGCGCCTCGCCCTGCTTGCCCACGCCACCGCCATGGTGCTCTGCCATAACCACCCCAGCGGAAACCGCAAGCCCAGCCCCGACGACGACCGCCTCACCGAGAAGCTGCGCCAGGCGGCAAAGACCATGGACATAACCCTGCTGGACCACCTCATCTTCGTGGACGGGGCGTATTACAGCTATTCCGACAGCGGGAAACTATAGAAGACCACACGATATATGAACGAGAAAGTAGCCGAGATGCAGGACAGGGTGGTGGAGGTGCTACGCACTGTCTACGACCCCGAAATACCGGTCAACATATATGATTTGGGGCTCATCTACAACGTCGAGGTGAGCGACGACGCCACACGCCTCTCGGTGGACATGACCCTCACCGCCCCCAACTGCCCTGCCGCCGACTTCATCGTCGAGGACGCGCGGCAGAAGCTCGAGGCCATCACGGGACTGGAGAAGGCGGACGTGAGGCTCGTCTTTGAGCCAGAGTGGAACAAGGACATGATGAGCGACGAGGCGAAGCTGGAGATGGGGCTTCTCTGACCGGGGGGGGAAAAAGAAGGAGACTGACGTATGGGGAACACATATTTTATAAGTGACGCGCACCTCGGTTGCCGCGCCTTGCGCCACGACCGCCAGCGCGAGCGCCGCCTGGTGCGCTTCCTGGACGAGATAAAGGACAAGGCTTCAGCCGTATATATGCTGGGCGACATGTTCGACTTCTGGTTCGAGTATAGCGCCGTGGTGCCCAAGGGCCACACGCGTTTCCTGGGGAAGCTGAGCGAGCTCACCGACAGCGGGGTGGAGGTGCACTACTTCACTGGCAACCACGACATCTGGTGCCGCGGCTATCTCGCCTCGGAGTGCGGAGTCATCATGCACTACGGTCCCATGACGTTAGAGCTTGCGGACAAGGTGTTTTTCCTCGCCCATGGCGACGGCTTGGGCGACCCCGACCATAAGTTTAGGTTCCTGCGTGCCGTTTTCCACAACCGCCTATGCCAGTGGCTCTTCTCGCTTGCGCATCCCTCGTGGGGCGTGAAGTTCGGTCTCGCATGGGCGAGGCACAGCCGTGCGACGCATCAGGCGCGCACCGGCACGCCTGGCGGCGACCCTCCCTACATGGGCGGGGACAAGGAACATCTCGTGCTTTTCTCGAGGCAGTATCTCAAGTCGCACCCTGGCATCAACTACTTCCTTTTCGGTCATCGCCACATAGAGCTCGACCTGCCTCTCGCCCCCGCCACGCGCCTTCTCGTGATAGGCGACTGGATAAGCACCTTCACCTACGCCGTCTTCGACGGTGAGCGCCTCTTCATGGAGCGTTACGTGGAGGGAGACACGAAGCTGTAGAGATAGAGGTGAGGGGGAAGCTAAGGGTTTATCTTCGATGAGGGGTTATCTTCGATGAGGGCTTCGCCGTTCGCCGTTCACCGTTCCCATTTTGGCTCCGCCACTCGGACCGCTTGCGTTTTATGGCGATTCTCCATTTTGCCACCTAAGCCATTCTCTCTCTTACTTGGCGAGAGCCTGGGTGTCGAGGGCTATCATGAGCTCCTCGTCGGTGGGAACGACGCAAACTGTTACCGCACTGTCGTCGGCGCTGATTATCGCCTCTGTGGCGCGGCAGGAGCGGTTCTTCGCCACGTCCATCTTCACGCCAAGGAACTCCAGCCCTGCGGTGGCTCCCTCGCGCACTTCCCACTGGTTCTCCCCTGCGCCTCCTGTGAAGAGAATTACGTCCACTCCGCCCATGGCGGCGGCGTAAGCGCCTATGTACTTCTTTATGCGATAGGTGTACATCTCCTTGGCAAGGCGAGCCCTCTCGTTGCCAGCCTCGATGCCAGCCAGAATGTCGCGGAAATCGTTGCTCAGTCCGCTCACACCGGCAAGACCGCTCTGCTTGTTCAGCAGGTCGCTCACGCCCTTGGTGTCGAGGTGCAATTTGTCCATAATGAAAGTCACCGCCCCGGCGTCTATGTCGCCCGAGCGCGTGCCCATGATGAGGCCCTCCAGTGGAGTGAGCCCCATGGAGGTATCCACGCACTTGCCGTCTTTCACGGCGGCAATGGAGGCTCCGTTGCCGATGTGGCAGGTGATTATTCGGCTTCCCTCCGCCTTTATGCCCAAGAATTCACAAACACGGTGGCTCACGTAGCGGTGGCTGGTGCCGTGGAAACCATAGCGGCGTATGCCGTGCTTCTCGTAGAGGCTGTAAGGCAGGGCGTACATGTAGGCGTAAGCTGGCATGGTCTGGTGGAAAGCCGTGTCGAACACGCCCACCTGCGGAACGCCAGGCAGCAAGGCGCTCACTGCGTTCACGCCCTTTATGTTGGCGGGATTGTGCAGTGGGGCCAGGTCGTTGCAGGCAGTAAACGCCTCCATCACTTCGGGCGTGAGCACCACGCTCTTGTTGAACCTCTCGCCTCCGTGCACCATGCGGTGACCCACAGCGTTTATTTCCGAAGCGTCCTTAAGCACAGCGTATTCCCCAGTCGTTAGCACTTGGAAGATGTATTGTACTCCAGCAGTGTGCTCCTCTACAGGGTGCATGATTTTGTGCTTCTCGCCACGAAGTTTCACGTTTATGAAAGAGTCGGGCGAGCCAATCTTCTCTATTCCTCCGCTTGTGATGACCGAGTTGTCGGTCATGTCGTAAAGCGCGTATTTTATGGATGAGCTTCCACAGTTTAATACAAGTATTTTCATGGTCAATGCCTTTCTTTTGTATGTGGTTTATTTCTTAGCGTCCATAGCCTGGCAGGCGGTTATCGCCACCATCTTATATATGTCGTCAACTGAGCAGCCGCGCGAGAGGTCGTTCACGGGGCGTGCTATGCCTTGCAGAATAGGACCGATGGCGTCAGCTCCGCCAAGGCGCTGTATAAGTTTGTAGGCAATGTTGCCAGTCTCCAAGTTCGGGAACACCAGCACGTTGGCGTGCCCCGCTATCTCGCTCTCTGGAGCCTTCTTCTTAGCTACGCTTGGCACCAGTGCCGCGTCGCTCTGCAACTCGCCGTCTATCTTCAGTGAGGCATCCATCTCATGCGCCAGTCGGGTTGCCTCCACCACCTTGTCCACAACCTCGTGCGAGGCACTTCCCTTAGTAGAGAAACTTAGCATAGCCACACGAGGGTCGGCAAATCCCGCCACGCTCTTCGCTGTCTGTGCTGTGCAGACGGCTATTTGCGCCAATTGCCCCGCATCGGGCATGGGGGTGACCGCCACGTCGCCTACCACCAGCACTCCATCCTCGCCATATTCCGGGGCTTTGGTGATGAGCAGCATAGCTCCGCTCACGCATGTGATGCCTGGTGCGCATTTTATTATCTGCAAGGCGGGTCGCAATGTGTCGCCTGTGGTGGAGAGCGCGCCCGATATCTGACCGTCCGCCTCCCCGCTCTTGATTATGAGGCAGCCGAAGTACAGCGGGTCAAGCACCTTCTTACGTGCCTCCTCCATGGTCATGCCCTTCTTCTTGCGCAGTTCGTAGAGCAGTTCGGCATAGCGCTCGCTGCGGTCGCTGGTGGCGGGGTCTATGATGGTGGCTTTGTCAAGGTGCGTGAGACCCAGTTTTTTGCCATAGTCCATAATCTCGTCAGGGTTACCTATGAGAATAATGTCCGCCACCTCGTCTCTCAGGCACTGGTCGGCGGCTGTGATTGTGCGTTCCTCGAGGCTCTCGGGAAGCACTATGCGCTGCTTGTTCGATTTGGCACGCGCAACAATACTACTGATTAATGAGCTCATTTTTCTTTGTCGGTTTTATTTAGTTTATATGTTGTTCTCACGTTAAAAGCGCCCTTTCATAAGCAGGGTCTCCAGCTCCTCCGCCGTTATATGGCTGTGGAACTGGTTGTTCCATGCAACTGTTATGTTTCCCGTCTCCTCGCTCACCACCACTGCCAGCGCGTCCGTCTCGTTGGAGATTCCCTTCGCGGCGCGGTGGCGCAGCCCGAAATCCTTCGGAATGTCAAGGTCGTGGGAGATGGGCAGAATGCAAGCCGCTGCTGTGACCTTGTTCTCCGAAATTACCATTGCCCCGTCGTGCAGTGGGCTGTTCTTGAAGAAGATGTTCTCTATCAGGCGTTGGCTTATCTTCGCGTCTATCAGTTCTCCAGTGCGCACGAAGTCGTTGAGCGGCAGGTCGTTCTGCATCACTATCAGAGCTCCCACACGCTGCTTGCTCATATTCAGGCAGGCGAGCACTATGGGTATTATGTCATCGTGGCTGTGGCGGTACTCGTTGTTCAGCCCCCTTCGGCGGTCGCCACGGAAGAAGCGTACTATGCGATGCCCCTCCTGGCGCGTGCCCAAGCGGTAGAAGAAATGGCGTATCTCCTCCTGGAAAAGCACAATGAAGGCAATCGCCCCTACGCTCACCACCTGGTCCAGAATGCTACCTATAAGTTTCATTTCCAGTACCTTAGCCACAACTATCCAGAAAACAATGAACAGCAGCACGCCATAAAAAATGTTTAGAGCGCGCGTCTGCCTCATCAACTTGTAGATGTAGTACAAGAGCAGAGCCACCAGAATGATGTCTATGACATCTTTTAAACCTACTGCGAACATGCCTTTACTATCTTTACAGCCTCCACGCACGCCCTCACGTCGTGCACCCTAAGTATGTTTGCCCCCTTGGCGAGGGCTATCGTATTTAGTGCCGTCGTGCCATTCAGAGCCTCGGCTGGCGTACAGCCAAGGAGGCGGAATATCATGCTCTTGCGCGATATGCCCACGAGCAGCGGAAGACCAAGTGTTTTCATTACCTCCAAGTGGCTCATCAGCTGGTAGTTGTGCTCCAGCGTTTTGCCGAAGCCGAAGCCAGGGTCAAGTATTATGTCCTTCTGCCCCAACTGCCGCAGCCGCTCCACCCGCTCTGAGAAATACCTCAGCACCTCCGCTGTCACGTTGTCGTAGTGGGGATTCTTCTGCATGTTGTCGGGAGTGCCCTGCATGTGCATGAGCACGTAAGGCACGCCCAAACCAGCCACTGTGGCGAACATTTCGGGGTCCATCTGCCCGCCTGAGATGTCGTTTATTATGCCCACTCCGTAGCGCTCCACGCATTCGTGCGCCACGTTGGCTCTGTACGTGTCCACTGAGACCACAGCCTCGGGCCACTCCTCGCGCACTATGTCCAACGCCCTGTTCAGGCGTTCCTGTTCTTCCCGCGCGCCTATATCCCTGGCACCTGGCCGGGTGCTCTGCGCTCCTATGTCGATGATTGACGCTCCCTCAGCCCTTATCTCCCTGGTGCGCTCCCTTATCTCGCTCTCCGTCTGCTTGCGGCTGGCGGTGTAGAAGGAGTCGGGTGTCACGTTCAGTATCCCCATCACCTGCGGTTCGGCCAGGTCCATCAGTTGCCCGCCTATGTTTATCGTGTAGGGAATCAGTCCGCGCATGCCACATCTTTATTTCGAGGCAAAGATAGTGCAAGCGGGGCTAATAAACAAATGCTGGCTCTTTTTTATCTCTTAACATTGGGAAGATAAGAGATTATTTTGTATATTTACACACTCAAAGCAAGTGACATGGACGTTAGGGAGCTTTACAGATTGTTCCGAAGTCATCCAGTGGTGACTACCGACAGCCGTCACTGTCCGCAGGGAGGCATGTTTTTCGCCCTGCGAGGCGCGTCGTTCGACGGCAACGCCTTTGCCGTGAGCGCCTTAGAGCAGGGATGCGCCGCCGCTGTGGTTGACGACGCGAAGGTAGCCGCGACTGACAGCCGTCTCATACTGGTGGATGACGCGCTTGCCACTCTGCAAGCCTTGGCTCACTACCACCGCAGCCAGCTGAGGGGGAAGACGGTAATCCAGATAACTGGTACGAACGGGAAGACCACCACCAAGGAACTGGTGGCGGCGGTGCTGGCAACGGAGAGTCCCGTACAGTGGACGCAAGGGAACCTGAACAACCACATAGGCGTGCCCCTGACATTGCTAACCTTACGCGACGACGGCGGTTTTGCCATAATAGAGACGGGAGCCAATCACCCGGGTGAGATAGCCCAGTTGAGCCGCATTGTAGACCCCGACATGGGGCTGATAACCAACGTGGGCAGGGCGCATCTTGGGGGCTTCGGCTCGCTGGAGGGCGTGATGAGGGCAAAGGGAGAACTCTACGACTACATAAGAGAGCATGCGGAGAACGAGACTGCCAAGAGGAAGAGGGGCATCTTCCTGAACGTGAGCGCAGAGCATCTGCCAAAGATGGCGGAGGGCATAAATGCCGTGCGCTACGGGCTTACCGGGGCGGCAGGGGCTGAGGTGTGGGGCGAGGTGATGGAATGCGAGCCATTCGTCAAGTTCCGCTACCGCAGGGCAGACACGAGCTGGCAGGAGGTGCGGACACACCTGATAGGCGGATACAACATACACAACCTGATGGCGGCGGTGGCGGTAGGGCTGCACTATGGAGTGCCTCCCCGGAGGATAAATGAGGCGCTCGCAGCCTACGAGCCGACGAACAGCCGCTCGGAGTACCACGACACGGGGCGCAACCGCATAATAGTGGACGCATACAACGCTAACCCCTCGTCCATGGCAGTGGCGCTCGACAATTTCGACCGCCTTGGCGCGCCGCACAAGATGCTTATCTTGGGTGACATGCTTGAGCTTGGCGAGGAGAGCGAGGCGGAGCACCGCCGCATAGTGGAGAGGGTGAGGGACTATGAGACTGTGTGGCTGGTGGGCGGGGAGTACCGCAAGGTGGCTCTGCCGGGAATGCGCTGTTTCGCCTCGGTGGAGGAAGTGAAGGAAGTGATTGGCGGCATCTCTGGGCGCACCATCCTGATAAAAGGGAGCAACGCGACGAAGTTGTTCCTATTACCTACATTATTATGACGAACATTTTTAATCTATCTACTATCTATGAGAAAATTTCTTTTTTTTATCTTTGCCTGCGCGCTGTCACTGACAGCCATGGCGCAGCGCTACTACACGGAGAAGATAGACCGAGCCCTCGTGGCTGTGCCTGCTTCTTCGAGCGGTAATTTTGTGAGTTGGCGTGTACTCCCTGAGGAGTATTATGACGTGACTTACAATCTTTATTGCAACGGCTCGCTACTGAAAAGCGGTTTGGAGGTGAGTTGCTATACCCATACGGCAGGTACAGCGTCCAGCCAATACCAGGTGGCAGCCGTGGTGCGTGGAGTGGAGCAGGAGAAGTGCGACGCCGTGACCCGCTGGGAAAACGGGATGCTCTCCATTCCCGTGCAGGAGATGGTTGGGCGAGATGGCACTAACGAGAACTCTCACTACACGCTTAACGATATCTCGCTGGGCGACCTCACTGGCGACGGGATAGTGGAGTTCATCGTGAAGCGTCCGTGCGACGATGCCTACGACACATCGCAGAGCAACCGCTTTAATGTGCTGGACGCTTACGACCGCTTCGGCAACCGCCTCTGGTGGATAGACATGGGACCGAATATGATATCCGGGCCCGACGAGCAGTGGGACTGCGTCTGCTACGACTGGGACCAGGACGGAAAGGCTGAGGTGCTGCTCCGCGGCGCTGACAATATGATAATCCATCACGCTGACGGAACAACCACCGAGATAGGTAGCATGACGGTGGACACGCGCGGCTCGCTGAACACGTCGAGCACGAACCTGATGTACACTAACACTGGCAACGAGTATCTGCTCTATCTCGAAGGAGCCACTGGCAAGCCTTACCAGATTGGCGAGGATGAGCATCCCGACTATATGACCTATCCGAACCCGCGTGGCGACATTAGCACCTGGGGTGACACATACGGTCATCGTGCCACAAAGCACTATTTCGGCGCTCCGTATCTCGACGGCAGGCATCCAAGCATCTTTCTCGGAAGGGGCTGCTACACAAAACATTTGATGAAGGCTTATGACGTGAATCCTGAGACCCATGAGCTGACTTTGCGCTGGGAATGGGAGAGCACTAACAGCAGTTCCCCGTGGTACGGACAGGGCTACCATAACTACCAGATTGCCGATGTAGACTGGGATGGCAGGGACGAGATAGTGTTCGGCGCCATGGTCATCGACGATAACGGCATGGGGCTCTCGACCACCGGAAACGGCCATGGCGACGCCCAGCACTGCTCCGATTTCGACCCTTACACGCACGGACAGCAGCAGTTCGTCTGCTGCGAGGACAACCCCGCCAACTGCTATTCCGACGCCACCACAGCCAACGTGCGTTACCGTTACATAGCTACCGACGACGACGGCAGAGCCCTGATGGCGAATTTCACGAACTCTTACCCAGGCAGCGTCGGGCGTTCGGTAAACACAGGTTGGATAAGCTCAGTGAAGAATAAAATAATTGACGCTCTCGGTGGCGATGACTTCATTAACTGGGCAGACCTGAACCAGCGCATATACTGGGACGGTGATCTCTGCGACGAGTATTTCGACAGTCCGGGTACAGAGGGCTACGGAGCCATTTATAAGCCCAATGGTGCCAACAGGTGGAACTTCAGCGACTCGAAGTGTAGCAACTCCAGCAAGAATAACCCTGGAGCCATCGCTGACATATTCGGAGACTGGCGCGAGGAGCTGGTAATGCGCAAGAGTGACAACACTGCCATCCTTGTTTACACCACTAACATAAGCACCAACTACCGTCTGCCGACTCTTTGGAGCGACCACCAGTACCGCAACGCCATGGTTTGGCAGTCTATGGGATACAACCAGCCTCCTCACAAAAGCTACTTTGTGGGTGCGCTGGAGGGCATCACCATTGCCCCGCCACCATTGACTATGGAGGGCAGGACTGAGGTGGCCAACGGGGGCACAATAACCACTACTGATGACCATCTCATCGTCTGCGAGACGAACGACACGAAGGTATCCATCGCAGCTAACGCAAGCCCTTATATGGTAACCTTTAACGTGCCGAGCTGGGTGCAGGGAAATGCCGCCAGCAACACCAGCAGCAAGCCCGACCCCACCTACGAATACTTCACATGCGACGTGACGGGCGGACCGCTCACTGGCTCAACCCGTGTGGTTAAGCAGGGCGACGGCATACTGAACCTCCCGAAAGTGGACATGACTTACACTGGCGAGACAAACGTCTGGGCTGGCACACTCAATTTCGACGGAACGCTCAAAAACAGCTCTCTCTGGCTCAACCGCTTTGCCGAACTAAATAGCGATGGCGGCACGTTCCGCTCCATAAAGGCAGATTACGGCTCAACCATCCGTCCAGGCGGTGAGAACAACTACGGCAGCCTTACCACTGACACTCTCGCCATGGGCTTCGGCTCACGCTTGCAGCTCGACGTTAGCAGCAATGGAACAAGCTCTGACCAGGTTAGCGTTTCCCTGCTCACCATAGAGACTAAAACGGGCAGTGCATGGGAGGACTTCGGACCTAATTATTTACAGCCAGTCATTGAGATTGTCACTCATCTGGGAAGCAGCGAGAAGAATCTGCCAGAGGGCGACTATGTGCTTGGAACAGTAAACTCTGTTGACGGTGACATAAGCGATATAAAGATAGAAGGACTGTCGGGGCAGAAAAAGGAATTGATGATTGAAAATGGCAAGCTCATACTATCTGTTCAGGGTGTTCGCGATGCTACAACTATCTATTGGACTGGCAGCAAAGACTCCAATTGGGACTTCGCCAACACGGAGAACTTTGACGTAGAGGGCGAGGCGGACTATTTCGTAAGTGGAGATGACGTGGTCTTCGACGACGCTGCCACCAATTACACAGTAACCTTGACTGACGAGCTCGACCCATCCTCAATAACGGTTAACAGATCTGGCAATTACACCTTAAATGACGCAGGAACTCTCGTCGGACGAAAGTCACTGAAAAAGGACGTCACAGTTACTCAAACCAAGGTCAAC
>JAJPYT010000008.1 GCA_021204845.1 Prevotellaceae bacterium
CTTCATCTGATCATCAGACAAAACGGGAGTTAAAATGAAAACGGTTTCGTATTGGTTCATACTATACGTTGAATTGATTAATAAATATTGTTTACTCAAAAAACGTTGCAAATTTACGCATTATATGTATAACTGGCAAACTTTATCAGACTTTTCTGCGCTCTGCATGCTGAGAGACTGCCATTCTTATTAATTATGCCTTCCTTTCTGCCGCATAACAACGCTGAATGCGAATGCAAACCAGCCTGATGAAGGACGGAAAAGAGCCTGAAGTCCACTTGAATAAGGACTTCAGGCTCCTTTTGTTATAGTAAGGTTGCCAAACTTAATATTGAGGCAACGGGAAGTACCAGTTGTTCATGTCAAGCAGTTTGGTGGCAAGAGAGCTGTTACGCAGCGCCAGCTTGTTGGCAAGATATGAGGGGTCGCCACGACGGCGTGCCACACGCATGAGGTCGAAGAAACGGGTACCTTCAAATGCAAGCTCAAGGGCTTCCTCGTCTACAATGAGATCCTCAACGCACTTCTGCACGATGTCGTCGTACTCACCGCTGTAGATGTCCTCCTTGGTGAGCGTTGTGTTGTAGTTCTCTGCGGCTTTCTTCGTGACCATATCGACATAGTTGAAGGCACGAATCGGGCGGTCGATATACTTCACGTAACCACAGCCGCGGGAGTGTATGCCGTCAGTGTAATCCTCGTCGAGACTCTCCACTGTGCTGGTGCTGGTCCATGAGAATTCCTCAGATAAGGAGGTGCGGAGCAATACGTAAACTGTGCTGAAGTTACCGTTAAAGTTGGTGTAGCCGAAGTTAAGGAAGCTGCTACCCTTGCTTACCTCACGCCTGTCGAGATAGCTTAGCACGGCGCTCGTGTTTTCGTCAGGGTAGTTGGCATAGCTGAGAACCTCAGTCTGCACGGCTCTGGATATTTCTGCCTGCTTAGCCTCGTATTCGTCTTCGTCGGTGATGTTCAGCTTGCTCATTACCTTCTCTACCACATCGTCTTTGCTCTTGTCGGAGGTGTAGGTTATGCCGTCAGCGTCGGTATAGGAATACTCGCACTTGTCTGCGGGGTAGTCAGAATTAACGTTAGGATACCAGCCGCTGTTGTTGCAGAGTCCGTCCTTCAGTATAGCAAAGGCATAACTGGGGTAGCCTGCGCCACAAAGTGCCTCGGCATAACGGAGCCATACCATGCTCTTCCTGTAAATCATCGGGAATACAGTGGTAAACTGTCCGTTGGGGTTCTGTTTGGTGATGAACTTCTCCATGCTCCTGAGTCCATTGGAGTATTCCTGCATCACATTCTGAACCCAGTATTGACGTGTGTCTCCGACGTTGGGGTCGTAGGTGAGTTCGGCTGACGAGTAGTCGGGACCGATGTAAAGCTCGTATTTCTGGTTGTCGCAGAGGTCGTAGTATGCGTCGCTGGCAGCGAGTTGCTTCTTGTTGTACTGGGCGGTAAGAGTCACGGACGCGCTGGTGGTGCCGTCATCACCGCTCGTGCGCACGTTAATCTCTGAGTCGTAGCCATACAACTCATTCACGCCACGCAGCACTGTTCCCCACAGCTTGTTCGTGCTTGAAGGGATGGCTGTGATGCTTTCTTCCGTTGTCGACTGCTCGCCCGTCTCGGTCCAGGGAACATAGGAACTGTAATTGGAGTATGTGGTCTCCGTGGTGCCCTCGAGCCTGAATCCGTAGCAGAAATAGCCAGTTGGCAGCGCGCCGCCGGCAGGCACATAACTTGTTCCCTGGTCGGCACTTAGGTAGTTGTAGTAGTACTGTGCGGCTCTTTCATAATTTGCCTTCTCGCGTCCTTTGGCGAGGTAGAGGTCGCCAAGAATGAGGTTCAAAGGAATCATCGCCTTTGAGCTGTGGCATACAGTGGAAGTGTATCCGTACTCATCGTATTGTGGATAGCCGTATGTCTGCTCTATCACCTCGGCAGCTTCCAGTTCCTCCACGAGACTGTCGGCAAGGTTCTCAACTGTTACGGTCGGATAATTCCCCTTATTCCAGAAATTGTCTATCTCGTCTGTCGAGAGCAGAGGCTTCTTGTAGAAAGGAACTTCGCCATACACTTGAACTAATTGCAGATAGACCCACGCCCTGATAGCCTGCACCTGAGCCGCCTCTTTCTCCATATATGGCTCGGAGGTACCCGTAGTGAGAGTGCTGTCGTAGAGAGCCAGATAAGCGTTGCAAGAGTTGATGACGTGATAGTAATCAGAAGCCTTCAGGTAACGGCAACTTCCATCGGTGGCATTATCCATGTCGAAGTTCAAGATGGCCTGTATGCTGTCGCTCAAGTATGCTGTTCCGCTTACGAGCTCGCCACGGCACTCGCCAAGAATAACATAGCGTTCAGCCACGTTTTGCAGGGAGCGCAAGATACCCCAGTAGCTGTACAACGTGTCCTGACCTACTTTGTAACTATGGCGGTCACTGGATGCAGTGAGCATATCCTCACAAGAAACGATGCTTACGCTCAAGCAACATGCCACTAAAATGAATATAACAGATTTCTTTTTCATAGTCTTACAAGTTGATAGATAAGCCAATATTGAAACTACGTCCGTATGGGATGAGACCCGTGTCGATGCCTTGGTAAAGCACGCTGTTGCTGCATGACATTTCAGGATCGGTGCCCAAATACTTTGTTATTGTCCAGAGATTGTTACCCTCTACCCATACTTTCATGCCTTGCAACCAACTGCTGGTGTATGGAATGGTGTAAGTGAGGCGAAGGTTTTTGAGCTTCAGGTATGAACCGTCCTCAATCCAACGGTCGCTCATGCGTTCGTTGTTTCTCCAGTCGTCACTCTCAGTGTAGCAAGCCTTCGGCATATTGGTCACCTGTCCCTCGTAGGTCCAGCGGTTCAGAGCGGCTGTGGTTTGGTTGTAGGTGGTGTTCAGACCCTCGAGAATGGAACGCTGATAGTTATAGATGTCGTTCCCAAGCGAGTACTTGAAGTTGACATCGAGACGGAGGTTTTTCCATGTGAGGCTGGTGTAGAGATTGCCGTAGATATCGGGGTTGGGATTACCAATGACAACCTTGTCGTTGTCGTCAATCACGCCATCGCCATTCTGATCGACGAAGTGCACGTCGCCTGCCTGGAAGTTACGATACGGAGTCTCTGCCAGTCCAGTAGGATACTTCAGATATCCTAAGGCCCCAGCTGTGGAAGCCTCGGCATCGTCAGCGAACACGCCTGCTGTCTCCCACCCATAGAAGCTGCCCGCGGCATAACCGACGGCAGTGAGCACGTTCTCGTCGCCATAGATGCTGGTTGTGTAGTCACCGTTAGGCAATGAGGTTATCCTGTTGTTATAATGTCCCATGGTGAAACCAACTTCCCACTTCCAGTCCTTCTTGTTAAGCAACGCCGCGTTCATGTTGACTTCGAATCCTCTGTTCTTCATGGTGCCTTCGTTAGTCCAATATTGTGTGAGACCAGACACGTAGTTCAGTTCCTTGATGGTCAGAAGATTGTCGGTCTTGTGCCAGAAGAGGTCGAGTCCAGCATGCAGACGGTTCTTAAGGAACGAGCCTTCGAGAGCTACATTGTACTTTGTCGTTGTCTCCCATTGGATTGAGCTGTTCGCAAGGTTCTTCAGATAAAGGCCGACGGTGTTCTCTGTAACTTGCTGGCTCTCCCAGTATGTGCGGGCAGCGTAGTAATCGAGGTCGTCGTTACCGCTTTGGTCAACTCCGGCCGTCAGTTTCAAGTAGTTGACGGCTTTCGTCGTCTTGAACCACCCTTCGTTTGAGATTACCCAGCCGAGTTGGAGACTTGGAAACACGCCCCAGCTTACTCCGGCGAGCTTGAAGCCGTCCTTTGTGTTGTCGCCGAATTTGCTGCTACTTTGCGAGCTTATGGTGAAGTCGGCAAAGTATTTGTTGGCAAAGCTGTACTGCGCGTCGAGATAGTAAGTCATGTCTATCCAGTTATCCTTTGTTCCTCCATAGTTGATGTATTGCATATCCTTGGAGAGGTTTGGCAACTTATCGTTCTCGTTGTTATAACCGCGCATGTAACTGTAAGAGTAAGAGTAGTTGTTATAACGCCATCCTCCGAACACGCTCACATAGTGTGCGCCATAAGTGTTTTTCCACTCAATGCGGAAGTCGTTGTTAATGGTGGTCTCCTTTGTGAACTGCGACTTCAGCACAGAAGTGATGGAACCAAGATCAGTCAGTGTGAAAGGTGTGCTACCCGCAATCGGGAGAAAGTACTTTTCGTTGTTACGGTTGAGCTGGTAGTTGAATCTGTCGCTGATTGCAAATTGCTTGGTTATCTGGTACTTGGGACTGACATTGACGTTAATCTGTGTCATCTCAGCGTAGTTCTTGTTCTTGCCTGTACCATTCTCGATAATCCAGTATGGATTGCGAAGTGACTCGTTGATACCTAACGTCTGAGGGAACTTGAATGGGTTCTGCACCCATGTGGAACTTGTGTTATTCGCGTACTTTCCCGCATAGTCGCCCGATAGCTGCAGATCGTTTGTGTTCTCATCAAGATAATAGGAATACTGGCTAAGCATAGGGCTTGAGATAAGACCCAAAACGTTGGTACTGCCAATGTTCTGCATGTCATAATCTTCGCTCCAACCGCTGTCCAGCACGTTGTAGCTCGTTTGGTTGTATGCTATATCCAACCCAGTGCTTATTTTCGAGCCAATCTTAATGTCCGTGTTGAAACGTAAGTTCAGACGGCTCATGTCAGTGCCAACCTGTGTGGCGTCTGCCTTGGTGTAGCCCAGCGACAGACTGTACATACCCACTTCATCACCTCCCTGGACATTGATCTTGTAGTTCTGCACGAAGGTGTTATCGTACATGTCCTTCTGCCAGTTGGTATTGTTGTGGAACAACTTATAATAGTAGTTATTAGGGTTGTCGTCCAAAAACGGTATGTTGTCGGTGTTGTTCGACGTGAAGTCCTTCACAGTGCTCGTCAAGTCTGCCAAATACGTGCGGTAGTCGTTACCTGAAAGGACATCCAATGTCTTTGGAGTAAACTCGGTGCCTCCGTAGATGCGCACGTTAATCTTAGTGGCCATGCTGCGACCGCGTTTCGTGTTGATAAGAATCACACCGTTACCGCCTTTGGCACCATAGAGAGCGGTTCCATTTTTAAGCACTTCGATGCTTTCCACATTCTCTGGGTCAAGACCTGCCAGAATGTTGTTGAAATAACCTTCGTGTAATGATGTACGCTCGTATTCCGGATCGATGATGTTACCGTCCAGGACAATCAGTGGTTGAGTATTGGCGTTGAGAGAATTCACACCACGGATGGTCATGTAAGCGCCTTGTCCGGGAATACCGCTACGACTAACACTTCTGACAGAGCCATTCAGATGATTCTCCATGTCCGTTTCCACCGTGATACTGCTTGTCTCGTCCAGCGTGAGGCCAGCAGTGCTGGTAATGGACGTTCCATCAGTAAAATATCCGTTGAACGTGTTGCTGAGCATGGCCACATCCACTTTGTTGTCGCGTGTGATAGCCGCTTGTACAGCACTGCATCCAGGTACTGTGAGGTAGAGGCTGGTGACAAACTTAGGAACGTCGATGGAATAAGTTCCATCTTCTTCTGTCAAGACAGAATACTTCTCGTATCCCAGAGCTTGAATAAGCACACCGCTCAACGGAGCACCCGTCGCGTCATCTGTGATGCAACCCGTCACTGTCTTCATTGGATATTGCTTCTCGGCTTTCTCTTTCTCAGCCTTTCGCTTGTTGTATACAGCCTGAGACTCTTGCTCGTCCACCTCATCCTGAGCAACAGCGGTACTCACGCCCATACTGATGAGCGTCAAGAGGCACAGGCCTCCGCGCAAGCAGGCACCGTGCAGATAGTTGTAACTTGTCTTCTTCATAGGTCTAATCTTTACTCTTAAGGATGAAACGGTCTACATAAATAGTATTGCTATATCCATTTCGGCGGTCTGTAGCTGACGTCTTTGTCGTCAAGCTCAGGGTGGGGTAGCATTGTCTCATGTTCTTGTAACTGTACGGAAACTCAAAGTCTTCGAAAAGTAATAGAGTGTCTACCTTCTCTCCGTCATATTCAATCTGGTCTGTTTGTATAGTAGCGTCGCGGCCGCTTGCGTCACCATTGCAATAACTTATAGTAGCGCGTATCTTAGCCTTTAGAGTGTCGCCAACTATAGAGTCACTACTGGTAACGTAGAAAGCTGGCACCATCACGATATATATGTCGTATTTACCGCTCATTATATCTGACTCGAAGTTGTCACCGCTCGTTCCCTGGAGCTTGAACTCTACGATGGGGTTTCCTGACGGTGAGTCAGGACTAAAGCCGTAGAAACTGCCTTGCGAAACTCTGCCCACAGAATCAACCCATGACATGGCGGTCGTGTTGGAAAAGCTATAAGATGTGGCGGATCCAGACTTGTTACCGAAATTATAGAAACTGCTACTGCCAACCTCAATGTAGAGATCGGGTTTGTAAAGTTTCGCTGGTATATTCCATGTGTCGGACACGATGCCGTATCCATTGCTCATCTCAATTCTGTCACCCTCAAATAGACTTTCCTTGACCCAGTCATCGTCGGTTCGCAGTGTGTCACCGTACGTGTTCAAGAAATAGCGTGCCTGGGAGTAGTTCTGCATGAAATCATCAAGATTCCAACGTCCTATGTTACCATTCTCGTCTGGCTGGAAACTAAGGTTGAAGCATAGAGGGGAAAGGATGTCCATGTTTATGCATTTGTCTTTCAGAGAATCCGTATTGCTTACTTCTTTGTAAACATTCGTAGTTCCATTGTTGGCCTTCGAGTTGTCCACATAGATTGGAGCGTAATTGTAATATTTCTCAAGCATCTGATACGCATTTTCCCATGCATTGTCAGTTGGGAGCAGCATGATGAATGTTGAGTCCTCGCTGTCTATTTCCGCGCCGAAACTCTCATCGTAAGTCAGATATTGGTCGGTATTGCTGTTAGAGGGTAAACCCTGCTTTGTGAACATCGTGTTTGACGTGCGATAGACGCTGTCCACGTATGTCGGATCTCCGTTAGCGTCAGGTAATCCTTCGATGCTCATGTCCTCACTGAAATAGGTGGTGTCGCCTTCTATTAACAGGTCGTGGAATGTGCTAAGGTTGTTGGCTGTGGAGTTGTCCTCGTCCTTTAAAAACTCATAGATGTTGTACACGAAAGGTATCGCTGTGCTCATAGTGTGCAGAGTGCCGTTGGAAGCTGCAATATTCTTCTCTTTCATGGGAAGTTCAGCCATAGTGAAATTATCCTTGTCGAACACCTGCTTCTTGCCGTTGAGCATGGTCAGTGTGTCAGCTCCGCCACCAGTCGCTATGTGTCGCCAAAGTGCCATGCTGTTAGCCAGGAACTGCTGCTGGACAGTGTATGGGGTAGATTCTGCCAAATCGTACCACTTCTGCCACTCAGCCGAAGAGAGAGCATCGTTTTCTGGAACCCACACGGTCATCACCTGCCCGTCAAGCATGTCTTTGAATGTATAGTCAGCTTGTGGGTGAGTCTGGTCACGATAGTAGTGAACTTGCTCCGCTATTTGGGAGAAATTGCTCAAATCCGGGTTTTCACTGATGAGTTTCCACAACGACTGGGTGGCAGCAGTGCTTTCCCCGCTATTGTAATGATCCTCCCATGTGTCAGTGCAACTTGGGACAGCCATGATCACTGCCCAGGATGCCACTGCTCCAATATAATTATATATTCTTTTCATAGTTTGTTATGAATTTCGTGTTATTACCAGATGTCCTCGGGCGTTTGCGGGTTGTCGTAAACCTCCTTGGCGCATAACTCAATATAGTCCATATAGAACTCCTTCTCCTCGTCATCCAACACAGACTTGAACTTTAGATAGTACGTCTTATCGGGATCCATTTCCTGACGTACGATAATACGTCGGGTCGTGTATTGTGAGGCGCGTGCCGTGCCAGCACTTCCTGTGCCTGCGTGATAATGCTCCGCACCTTTCATGAAGCCGTTGTTACGCATCTTCTTGTCTACCTCGGCGTTTGTATCGTCGTCCCCAGAAACGTCTGCTTGCCAACCAAGCAAGTCACTCGTGCCGCCAATACGGAGGTCAAGGGGAATACCCATAGCGTAGAGGTTATTTGTATCACTACCGAAATAAACCTGGCACATACCGCGACGGCTTGAGTTGTTCTGCACAGCGTAGCGGATCTCGTAGGTTCCGCTCATGGGAACGGGAGGTACTCTGAATGTCATTTCATAGCGACCCGTCACGTTGAATTCGTCTCCCTGATAGTTCTGCCATCCGCAACCCAAACCGAGCAAATAATAAAAGACTGTGTTGTCTGCAATCGATACGTCCTCGAGATACTGATAATCCGCATCTGTGGGGATGCCCACGCAGAGGTTCCTGTCTGTACTTACTCTGTTAGCGCGTATGTCGTTGTTCATAAACTCTGGGAACAAGCCTGCCACATCGAAGCGCAGACGCTGCTTCTGGAAATTTTCTCGTGTTTCCTGCGTGTATGCCAAAGTAGCTGGTCCGGCCCCTTCGTTAGATGGAGTTATAGGATAAATATATCCATTCACCACATTCATTGCCCCAGATGTGTTAACGATGAAACCTTCGTTGTCAGCGTTGCAACTGGTCTCATGGTAAGTGCCACTCCTGCCGTTGTCCAAGACAGGGAATCTGTTAATGAAGATGGGATAACCGTCAATATCGCTGCATTGGTACAACTTAAAGAGGCGGCGCTCACCCATAGTCGTGTATAATTCCCATGTCGCAACAGTGTATCGTGTGGAGGTCGTGTAGTAATATCCCTTCTCATTGTAGTGTATTACTAACTTGTCCACGGGAATGCGCATTGGCAGAATGTGATAGGTGACAAATTGGTTAAGCACGTTGTCCACATTTGTATACTCGTCGTTGTCAATAGCGTTGGGATACAGATTATGGCTAACCACCCAAGCCTTCACATCATCAACTGTAATATCTGAAGGTGACTTGCCAATCTGTTCGCTCCAGAACTCATCGGGCTCGGCAAAAATGGTGAAGCCATATTTACGATGCTCTGGAAGATATCCTGTTTTACCATAGCTCGGATGAGTAGGCAGGTCTGTGAGAGACTCTGCCTGATACAAGTCTTCATAAGTCTCGTCTTGAGTCTGACATAGCGTGTCCTGAAGTCCGCAAGCTAAAACAAGTTTCGCTGTGACGAGAAAACCTTCCGTGCCAGAATCGATAAAGCCTTTCAGCATGTCACCCAAAGTCTCGTTGCTTGGGGCAACAACTGAATGAACTTGATGGATATATCCGTTAATTGCGATTATATCACGGTTGTTCATGTCTATGAGGCTACCGTTAAGAACGTTGCCATCGTCGTCCTTGGTACCATTGATATATATGGAATCAGGATTATTGCCGTAGTTTACAGATAGCTTCCTGTCGTTCAGGTTGGCTAACATAAACTCCTCGCTATCGTCAGGGAAACTGCTCGTCAGATAAGCTTCTGTGTCATCTCCTCCGTCTATAATACTGTTATACACTATAACCTTCTGGATTGAGTCGAGAGTCTCATCGTCGCGGAAGCCTTCCCATGACGGCTCGTCTATAATATCTTTAGCATATAGTGAGTCAAGATATAATTGTATCGCCTCATTGCTGGGAGCAAAAACCGTGTAATTGCCACGAGCAGACATCAGCTGGAAGATAGTTGACTCGCTGCGCTTGCTGATTGGAACCGCCTTAAGGAGCGCACAGTATTCGCTATAGTCTTCATGGGCTTCAAGATAGCTGGCAATTGTGTCTTCTGTAAAGGTGTAACGGTTAGACATGTCAATGTCTTCTTTACAACTATAGATAGCCACCACGGTTAGAGCCGCTAATACGTATTTCTTTATAATGCTCATATTAAATCTCCTTACCTTAGTTACTGTTCGTACGTACTCTTATTCCAGACCGGGTTCTGCTCAAGCATTCCCTCGCTGGCTGAGATCTCTTTATAATAAATGATGTTATACAGACCGTAGCGGTTTTTGAAACGATTCTTCAGTGACGTGTAGTTGCTGCTGAATTCGTTCTTCAGGAACTGTTCTACCATAGCTTCCACACCAGCTGTTCCATTGCCGATAGGTAGTTCTTCTGTCCATTCGCGAGGATCTTGCGTTCCGTCCTGTCCACCGGCATGGCGCTCAGCGTAGCGCACGAGATCAAACCAGCGCTTGCCTTCAGCCAAGAATTCCACCTGGCGTTCATTCAACACGGCAATTTCATACTTTTCGGAACTCGTAATTACCGACGGTTCAGGGATATTGCCTAATGTTGCGCTTGTGGTACCACTGAAGAGTGTAGAACTCGTTAAAGAGGTAACATCC
>JAJPYT010000084.1 GCA_021204845.1 Prevotellaceae bacterium
CTCTAAGCGACACCCTTTGTCTTGTAGGGCTTTGAGGCGTTCTTGCAACTTAGCTTTTCCCGATTTACTGTTAATGGATTCGGCTGTATCGTCATCCATCTGTCCATCAACAAGTAGATATCTGATTTTCGTGGCTTGCGAGGCGTTAAGTAAGGTGGGGGAATTTCCCAAGTCAGACTTGATGCTAAACCCGAATTTAGAGGTGATATTTGTGTGATAATCGTGAAGAATAATATGGATGTCTGCTTTTTCAGTAGATTGCGCCTTAATCTTTTGACAATTAATATTTCTCATGAAAGGCTCAATTTCGGGAATTTTAAACGCTCCCTTTACTGTCCTTTCTCCATTCTTTATCTTATCAAGAAGTTTATTAGCCTCTTCGAGAAATCTGAAAGTACTGACTTTTATTTCTTTTTTATCTTTCTCAGTTATTTTTTCATCTTCTTTATCTTCTTTAACTTTCTCCGTTATAATGACTATATCGCTATCGATGGTATAATTCTTTTCTCTCTCGAGTTCGTTGCGGATGATACTTACAATAGGATAGAAGGTCTTCAACTTGTTTAAATCCACATCGCAATCGTATAGCTTCTTCTCACCGAGCAGTTTGAATAACACGTATAACTCGCTCCATTCTCCTTTGTTAGCACTAATCATTGCTTTCTGTAATTATGTGGTGAAAAATCCAGCCTGTTGATAATTTGTTCGGCTGTGGCTTTTATTGCTGGTACTGCCACAGAATTACCAAACTGCTTATATGCTGAGGCATCTGCCACTCCAATTATAAAATTGTCGGGAAAGCCTTGTAGGCGCGCCCATTCACGAGGTGTCATTTTGCGGATTCCCTCATGGTTAATCTCCCCTTTAATTCGCGTGACTGGCGTGAAATCTGTGAGCCTGTCGTCGTGTACAAGATTGCGCTCTCGCCCCATTCCTCCAACAACTATGGCATTTGCCACTCCGCTGTCAGGTATAATCTCATAACCAAACCCGTTGCCCTTTGCCGCATGGCGGGCTTTGTGCGAAATTAGGGTCTGCATATACTGAGTGGAAAGATAATACTTCGCAGAAACAACATTCTCTTCTTTCACATCGGCAAATGTCTTAGTCTTGTCTGTCGGTTCAGGGTAGGAGAAGTCTTTCACACCTTGGTCTTTCCTAAAACCTACAATGAAAACACGTTCCCGGTGTTGCGGAACGCCAAAATTCATGGCATTGACTATATTCGGGTTTGGCACATAATAATCAAGGTCATTCCGCAGGACATTTAAAATGGTTTCTATAGTTTTTCCACCATTGTGGATAAGTAAGCCTTTAACGTTTTCCAGGAAGAAAGCTCGCGGATGCTTGCGGCGAATTATTTCCGCCACTTCGAAGAATAGTGTGCCACGCGTCTCTTCAAAGCCTTTCTTCTTGCCTGCCAATGAAAATGCCTGACAAGGGAAACCTGCGCAAAGAATGTCAAAGTCGTCAGGAATATAACGTTTAGTCTCTTCCTTAGTAATATCACCAAAAGGTACCTCCCCATAATTGAGGAGATAAGTTTTTTGAGCTTGCTCGTCCCATTCGGAGGAGAATACACATCGCCCTCCGAGACTTTGTAATGCTATGCGGAATCCGCCAATGCCCGCAAAGAGGTCTATGAATGTGAATTTAGGGTTATCGCAGCATTTAAATGGGACATCAAAGAAATCATTGAAAAAATCTAACTGAGCGGCCTCGTCTGATACTATATTTCCTTCATCTTTTCTGCCTATATGGTTGCCTATGTCCTCCATTAGTTCAAGAGCTTTCCCTTTGTATACTAATTCTGATGCATAGGATTTGTTGTGGAGGTAGTGTGACACTATAGCCATTTGCTGTCCAAAAGTCATCGTATTTCCTTTGCTATCCAGACAATGGGGACCGAAGAATTGCATATTCGCCCTCAAACCGCCAGCCATGTTCGTCTTGATTGAAAGTCTGTCCATAACTCTTATAGTATCCACTTTGCCTCTCATCCACCCTGCAAATATACATAAAATAGTTGAATCTCGTTAGTCGCCTTGTTAAAAAGGTGATAAGAGGCAAGACGAATAAAAGGAGAGGGCGCAACTTTATGCTGCGCCCTCTGGATTGCTGGATTAAAAGTGAGCAACTGTTAGTCCTTATCGCGAGCCTCTTCCTCGTCAAATGCCATATCTGCCAAGTCAGCCATCTCATCTTTTGAGAGTGACGCACCGCAATTCTCAGCCCTTGCAGTGGCGAGTCGGGAATACAGATTCATGCGTGTGTCACGGTCTTTCTTCATACCCTCGTGCGTGCCTTCCGGTGTATAAAAGAAGTTGCGGGAATTGCGTATTGAGAGTTTTATAGCCACTTCCACAGCGTCTTGGTTAGCTCCCATATAAGTGAAAGTCCAGCCCTCGGCGCGCAACGACTCCACGAGCGCTTTTATGCTCTGTCCTGTATATTCTTTAGATGCGTTCTCATAGCCGTCGGTAATAATCGTTACAACCACTATTGCGTCTTCTATTTGCCTTACGTGCTCGCGCATATTCGTGATTGTGAAGCCCATGGCATCAAAGAGGGGAGTGCAGCAGCAAGGAACATATTCCTCCATTTTTAGAGGCTTAGCATTCTGGGCAGACACTTTGTCGAACACATTCTTCATCTCGCAACTGCAAAACGTAACCAGCGAGACGAAATGCTCTTGCGTGTCGGCAAACTTCTCCTGTGCTTTCTTAATTCCGGCAAGCACCTCATTAAATCCTTCTACCGCGGCGCGGCGTATGCACTCCATCGAGCCGCTTCGGTCGAGGATTACAACATTAAACACTTGTGTCTTTTTCATTTCTTTCTCTTTCATATCTCTTTGTTATTAATGGTTATTGGTTAGTTAAATCCGATGCTTACCCTGTTGTGCCGCTCTCTCTGAGGCGCAAATTCGTTCCGTATCCGCTCATACTCGCGAAGGTCCTTTTGCTTGACAGACGGTGAGCGCTGCGCTATGATGCCCTCCAATGTGCCTTGAGAAATCTTCAGACAGGGCTGGTCGCAAAGTTCTAACGTCTCGTTGAACATTTTTCGGGATGCCGTTTTCACGATATAGGTGATGTCGCTGCAATTGTAACCGTCAGTCAGCTGTGCCAAACGTGCGCAATCAATGTCCTCGGTGGTAGGCAGTTTCGAGAGGGCTAAGCGGAAAAGGCTCTCCCGCGCCTCGTTGTCGGGCATATCTATGTAAATCATTTCGTCTATTCTGCCAGTGCGCAGTACTGCCTTGTCCAAGCGCTCAGGGTGATTCGTAGCCGCCAAAACGTATACTCCGCGTTCAGAGGCATTATTAAGCATGCAGAGAAACTCATTTACCTCTCCGTTAAGATATTGGCTCCCCTCGTCTGTCGTCCGATGCGGCACCATTGC
Organism: Prevotellaceae bacterium; assembly: GCA_021204845.1. Taxonomy (GTDB): domain Bacteria; phylum Bacteroidota; class Bacteroidia; order Bacteroidales; family Bacteroidaceae; genus Physcousia. The sequence goes on from JAJPYT010000084.1 coordinate 3,406, forward strand.
GTCGAACTCATCGAAGAAGAGCAACACTGGAGCTTTCTTTTCCGCCTCATGAAACAGTTTTCCTATCTTCTGTTGAGTGCCATGAACCCACGTGCAGGCCAAATCGTCAGGCACTACTTTTATGAATGGAATGCCAATCTCCTCTGCCATCTTTTCCGCGAAAAACGTCTTGCCGCATCCTGCTGGACCATATAAGAGCATCGAGGGCGGTTTTAGTCCATATTCCTCGGCCAAAGCGCGGTTTTTCAACACGTTTATGAAGCCTTCCTTCACCATGCGTTTCAAGTCCTCCATGCCAGCCACTTCCTGAAAACCTTTCCCCATTTTAGCTGGTTTCATCGCTGGTTCAGCCTTTACGGCTGGCTTTGGTGTATGCCGTTTGGCAGGTTTTGGCTTTGTCGCTTCCTCGCTCATGTGCCGAAACAATTCCTGTTCTTTAGTCACGTTATTCATACTCATATTAGATATTTCTATCCCTTTATGTTAGTAGAGGTTGAAAAGTAACCCTCATTTATCAAGAAAATGCTCTTACTACGTCAATGATATTCTCCTCGCCCATATAGTTAAAGGGATCGGAGCGATGGCATTTACTACTCTTTTTGTTCGATAGAACCGGTGGATTCCGCATTCTTCCTTTTCCCTTTTAGTGAGTCTTTTTCGGTTGACCATTCTGTTTCTGCTGCCTTCTTGGTCACTTGTCTCTTGCGGAAATATTTCTCTTCTTCCACATCGCAGCAATAATTCGAGCAAGCGTCCATATCCTGATGTTCACGGTAGGAGTAGTAATTCTGGAAATTCCTCACGGCTTTCAGTTTGTCCTCGCGGCTGGCAAGGGTTGCTGTCACGTCTTGCGTTAACGCCAACTGTTCCCGCTTGTCAGTGTCTTCCTCCGTCTCCAGCATCAGCCGCCTCTTCTTGCGGTCTGTCATCTGCCAGGGACGAAGGATAAATGTGTCTATACTATCCTGAAAGTCTTGATTCATGGTTCTCCACTTCAGATGTCAATGATTCGACATTAAAACTGTGAAGATATCCGTCTCCTCTCTTACGGAGAGCATCAGGGCTCCTCTTCTTCGACTCTTTCTATCTTATAGTACAGTTCGAGCATTTTCTCTCCCAACTCTTTTATGATGTATTCCTGCCCAAGCAAGTGCTTTGTCTCCGTTATCGTCTGTCCCATTCGTATATATGTCTGGGCAGTTATGAATGAATGTACTGGTAGAACCCATGTCGTCAAGTAAAAATAAGCCTTACCATCTTTGTGCGTATAGAGGTTCTTATCAAGAGCCAGTATAAACGAATAGGCGGGAAATAGCGGACAAGCACTTGCCTCATACCACTGGAAGTATCGCTTGTCCAAATGCTCTTTCTGGGGAACGTCTTTCAGCATTTCTTTCAATCCGTCAGCCATCATGTGCGCTATCTGTTGCATAAACTCTCTGGGGCGGTATGTTAGTATGGTCTCTTTCGCTCTCACTCGCCAATATTCATTATGCATGGCTTTCATCAGTTTGCAGAATTCTGCTTTTGTCAATATCGTTTTGCTCACGTCTTCCTCCTCTCCGTTGTAAAATAACTGCTCTCCCCGTATGGAGGCTATTGCCTTGCAGAAATTGGAGTTCCACATCATCATTGCCAGATACGCCCTTTCCAACAGTTTGTGGTAGTTTTCGCCTTGCCGGTCGTATGGTTTCCCGTTCCACCAGAGCGTCTGTTTTGTCTGCCAGCGGTCCGTTGCTCTTTCTCTGGCCTCTTGGGCATTCATGTTGCAAACATTTATTTGTTCGAAGTGGTCCTGGTGTTTCAGCGATTGCAGGAAGCTCTCCATACTTTTGCATATCGAGAAGTCCAGCATAAACGCGTTGGCGTGCAGGTTGCTGAGCACGTCGCTTTGGTCGTCAAAGAAGAGAGACACGTCTCTATCGTCCTTTGCCCGTCTTTCTTCCAAATCATTCTCTCGCATATTCTGTTATATGTTTATAGCCTAACTATTAATGTTTCAACTCGAGGAAAAGTAACCCTCTACAACAAACAAAATGGAAATAAAAAAGGAAGAGCGTCCTTATTCACCACTCTTCCTTTTGTCGGTTAGGCTTGTTTCCTTATGCGGGAATGCCTGCCTCCCAGAGCCTCTGGGGGCAGGCATGTAAGCCCTTTCACCACTATGAAGCCATTCGCTTTTCCCGGCGGGCGTCGGAGGTGTCCATAACGGCTGGCCTGCCCGCCTGAGAGTCAGGAGTTAAAACTCAGCGTTCTTCGGGGTACGCGGGAAAGGTATCACGTCGCGTATGTTCTGCATGCCTGTGACGAAGAGGATAAGGCGTTCCAAACCAAGCCCGAAACCTGCGTGAGGGCAGGTGCCGAAGCGCCGGGTGTCCAGATACCACCACATATCTTTCATCGGTATGTGGCGGCTCTTTATCTCGCCCATCAGCTTGTCGTAGTTCTCCTCGCGCACCGAGCCGCCAATTATCTCGCCTATCTGGGGGAAGAGCACGTCGGTTCCCTGCACGGTTTGCTCCATCTCCTTGCCCTCATAAACAGGTAGTTCCTCATCTATCTTCATGTAGAAAGACTTTATCTTCTTCGGGTAGTGTGTCATTATCACGGGCTTCCGGAAATACTCCTCCACCAGATAGCGCTCGTGCTCGCTTGCGAGGTCGTCGCCCCACTCGCAGGGGAACTCAAACTTTTTCTTTCCGCTTCTGATGGCTTCCTGCAAGATTTCTATGCCACGTGTGTACGGCAGTCTTACGAAATCCTGCCTCAGCACGGCTTCCAGGCGTTCCAGCAGCCCCTTGTCCACCATCTTGTTCAGGAAGTCAAGGTCGTCCTTGCAATTGTCTAAGGCCCAGCGCACGCAATACTTTATGAAGTCTTCCTCAAAGTCCATCAGGTCATCCAAGTCCATGAACGCTACTTCCGGCTCCACCATCCAAAACTCTGCCAGATGGCGGGGCGTGTTGCTGTTCTCGGCGCGGAATGTGGGTCCGAAGGTGTAAATGGCTCCAAGGGCGGTGGCGCCCAGCTCGCCCTCCAACTGTCCGCTCACGGTCAGCGAGGTTTGCTTGCCGAAGAAGTCATCGTCGTAGATGATGCTTCCGCTCTCGTCCTTCTTCAGGTCGTAGAGGTTCTTGGTTGTCACTTGGAACATCTGGCCCGCTCCCTCGCAATCGCTTGCCGTGATTAGCGGCGTGTGGAAGTAGAAATATCCATGCTCGTGGAAGTAGGTGTGAATGGCCATGCTCATGTTGTGGCGTATGCGCATGACAGCCCCGAAAGTGTTCGTGCGCAGTCGCATGTGGGCATGCTGGCGCATGTATTCATACGATTGCCCTTTCTTTTGCATGGGGTAGTCGTTGCCGCAGGTACCCAGCACTTCTATTTCCCGGGCTTGTATCTCGCTGGCTTGTCCCGCGGCGGGGCTCTCTACCAAGAGTCCCTTCACGCTGAGGCACGCTCCCGTGGTCACCGTTTTCAGCATTTCCGCGTCGAAGTTGGCATCTTCGCCAACTATCTGTATGCACTTTATGGTGCTGCCGTCGTTAAGCGCTATGAAGAAGATTCCCTTGCTGGCACGCTTTGAGCGGACCCAGCCCATCACAGTAATCTCCTCTCCGTAATTGGTGCTCTTAAGAGCGTCCGTTATCTTAGTTCGCCTAATCATTTTCCGGATTTCCTTTATGGTTTCTGCTATTCAAAGGCTCCCATGCGGAGCATTGTAACTTCTTTCTCAGTTAAGTAGCGCCAGTCGCCGCGTTTCACATTCTTCTTTGTGAGTCCTGCGAAGTAGACGCGGTCCAGCTTTATTATACGGTAACCAAGGTGCTCGAATATACGGCGCACGATGCGGTTACGCCCGGAGTGTATCTCTATGCCCACTTGTTTTTTGTCCGTCTCACTGGCATATTCTATGGCATCCGCCTTTATAACCCCGTCTTCCAGTTGTATGCCTTCGGCTATTTGCCTCATGTCGGCTGCCGTTACGTTTTTGTCGGTGAACACGTGATATACCTTCTTCTTCTTATATTGCGGATGGGTCAGTTTGCTCGCCAGCTCTCCGTCGTTGGTCAGCAGCAGCACGCCAGTGGTGTTGCGGTCCAGCCGGCCCACGGGATAGATACGTTCCGTGCAGGCGTTTTTCACCAGTTCCATCACCGTCTTGCGGTTCTGCGGGTCGTCCACCGTGGTCACGTAGTCTTTGGGCTTGTTCAGCAACACATACACTTTTTTCTCCATCTTCACGGGCTGGTCGTGGAAGCGCACCTCGTCAGAGCGCAACACCTTTGTGCCAAGCTCGGTAACCACCGTTCCGTTCACGGAGACCACACCTGCTTGTATGAAAGTGTCCGCTTCTCTGCGGCTGCACACTCCCGCGTTGGAGAGGAACCTGTTCAGGCGTACCGGCTCGTTGGGGTCGAAGTTCAATTCCTTATATTCTATGCGTTTCTTCTGGCTGTACTTTTCGTTTGGGTCGAAACCATTGCGTGGCCTGAATGGACGGCGCTGCTGTCCGTAAGGCTGATAGCCTCCCTCGCGGCGTTGCTGATAGCCACCTTCCTGACGTGGGCGGTATCCACCCTCCTGTCTTGGTTGGTAACTTCCCTCGCGGCGCTGGTAACCACCCTCCTGCCTTGGCTGGTAGCCTCCCTCACGGTGCTGGTATCCACCCTCCTGGCGTGGGCGGTATCCGCCCTCCAGCCTCGGTTGGTAACTTCCCTCGCGGCGCTGGTATCCGCCCTCCTGGCGTGGCTGGTAGCCGCGACTGCCATCAGGGCGCTGAGAATAGTTGCCCCTGCTTTCGTAACCCCTGTTCTCACGGGGCACGTAATCTCTTCCACTGCTTACTCTGTCGTAAGTCTGGCGCTGGATTCTCGGGCGTCGACCTGTTTTCTCGCTTCTTCCTTCACTACTTGTTTGGGGATTGTGACCCTCCCGGTCGCTCATCTCCGTGTTGTCGGAAAACTGCTCTTTCCAACTCTCGTCTTCTGCAATCATAACGTTTTCTTTTGTCTTCTTGAAGTTAGTGTGTTTTTTATAAATATGTAACCTTAAATAATAAAGTGTTTTTCCTTTGCCTCACATGCCGGTGTACGAGTGTGGCGTTATGCTTCTCAGCTCCTGCTTCACACTCTCGCTCACGTCCAGCCCCTCTATGAAGTTCCTTATTGTTTCCGCGTCTATGCTGCCTCCCGTGCGGGTCAGAGCTTTCAGTGCCTCGTAGGGATGCGGATAAGCCTCGCGTCTCAGTATGGTCTGTATGGCCTCGGCGCACACCGCCCAACAGTTGTCCAAGTCTCTATTTATCGCCTCCTCGTTCAGCACCAACTTGCGCAGTCCTTTCAGCGTGCTCTGTATGCTTATTACCATGTGTCCCAGCGGTGTGCCCACGTTTCGCAGCACTGTGCTGTCTGTCAGATCGCGTTGCAGGCGGCTCACCGGCAGTTTCATGCTCAAGTGGGAGAGAATGGCGTTGGCTATGCCTAAGTTGCCTTCCGAGTTCTCGAAGTCTATCGGGTTCACCTTGTGCGGCATGGCGCTGCTGCCCACCTCTCCCGCTTTCACCGTCTGGTGGAAGTATTCCATGGAGACATACTGCCAGAAGTCGCGGTCCATGTCTATCATTATCGTGTTTATCCGTTTCATCGCATCCAGCAGCGCTCCCAGCGAGTCGTAGTTGCTTATCTGTGTCGTGTACTCCTCCCGTTCCAGTCCCAGCCTCTCAGCCACGAAGCGTGAGCCGAAAACTCTCCAGTCAAGGTCGGGGTAAGCCACGTGGTGGGCGTTGAAGTTGCCAGTCGCCCCGCCGAATTTGGCAGTTATGGGCTGGACCTTCAGGCTGTCAAGCTGGCGGCGCAGGCGGTAGGCGAACACCTTCAACTCCTTTCCCAGCCTCGTGGGGCTGGCTGGCTGACCGTGCGTTCTGGCGAGCATTGCCACGTCTTTCCACTGCTCGGCGTATGCGTCGGTTTGACTTATCAACTCCTCCATCATGGGGTAGTACACCTCCTCCAGAGCCTCCTTTATCGAGAGCGGCACGCTCGTGTTGTTTATGTCCTGGCTAGTAAGCCCGAAGTGGACGAACTCCTTGTAGGGCTCCAGTCCCCCTATCTCGTCGAACTTCTCTTTTATGAAGTATTCCACGGCTTTCACATCGTGGTTCGTCACCGTCTCTATCTGCTTTATGCGCCTTGCGTCGCTCTCAGAAAAGTTGCGGTAGATGCCTCTTAGCGTATCTTTATCTGCTGGCATATCAGCCAGTTGGGGTAAGGGTAGTTCGCATAGAGCTATGAAATATTCCACCTCAATGCGCACCCTGTAGCACATAAGAGCGTACTCCGAGAAGTAGGCTGCAAGGGCTGCTGTCTTGCTTCTGTATCGCCCGTCGATGGGGGAAATGGCTGTCAACTCATTCAGATTCATAAAACTAATACGCTAAAACGAGTACAAAGATACGGAAAAAGCACGACATAAAAAAGAATCTTCACCCATTTTTTTATTAGTTGGGGCATTCCTCTTCACCTGTTGGGCGTGTCCCACTTCTTGGTTTCGGAGCAGCTGACAGTGAGCGACTGGTCTGCGCAGCGCATAAGGAAATCTCCCTCCTCGAGCACCCATTTGCCGTCGTAGCCCACAAAGGCAAGGTCGCTGCCTTTGATGTTTAGCGTCACGCTCTTGGTCTCTCCAGGTTGCAGCTCCACCTTCTGGAAGTCTCGCAGGCGTATGAAGTCGGGCGCGCTGCTTGCCACGAGGTCGCTGGAGTAAAGCAGAACGCTTTCCTTTCCAGCCACTTGCCCCAAGTTGGTGACATCTACCGTGAACCGCAGCTCGT